>NZ_JAAKGQ010000041.1:0-32033 GCF_011043515.1 Sphingobacterium sp. SGL-16
TCGATCGAATAAGCCCTTTTTTTATTTTAAATAGGATATTAATTTAATCCTCTTTTTTTCATTAAATGTACTGGATCAGGATCTTTTCCTCTGAATGCTTTGTATAAATCAGCAGGGTTTGCAGTGCCCCCTTTTTCCAAAATATTTTTACGGAAAGACTCAGCAGTTACTTGATCAAACAAGCCTTTCTCTTTGAAAGCCGCGAATGCGTCGGAATCCAATACTTCAGCCCAGATATAAGCATAATATCCCGCTGAATAACCTCCTGAGAAAACGTGTTGGAAATACGTGCTTCTGTATCTTGGGATAATTGCATCTATCAAACCAACTTTATTCATAGCAGCTTTTTCAAAAGCATTTACATCACCCGCGATTGGCTGTTGTGTAGCATGATAATCTAAATCCAATAACGAAGCAGCTAAGTATTCTGTTGTGGCAAAACCTTGGTCAAAAGTACCCGCATTTTCCATTTTTGTAATCAATGAGTCTGGAATAGCTTCACCAGTTTTGTAGTGCTTCGCATAAGTTTTCAAAACCTCAGGATCTGCAGCCCAGTTTTCCATGATTTGTGATGGTAATTCAACAAAATCACGAGAAACTGAAGTTCCTGCTAAAGATTGGTATTTTACATTAGATAATAATCCATGTAATGCATGACCAAACTCGTGGAATAACGTACTCGCCTCATCAAAAGTCAATAAAGCAGGTTGGTCACCTACAGGCTTAGTGAAGTTACATACGATAGAAATTACTGGAGCTACACGTTTGCCTTCTTTTGTAGATTGACTACGGTAAGAAGTCATCCAAGCACCGCCTCTTTTCGATTCACGAGGGAAGAAATCTGCGTACAACAAACCTAAATGCGAACCATCTTTATCTTTTACTTCGTAAACTTCCACTTCCTCGTGGTATGTAGGCACATTATTTAATGCTACGAAAGTAATACCAAATAATTTAGTCGCTGTTTCGAAAGCGCCTTCACGAACAGAAGCCAAACTAAAGTAAGGTTTGATTTCTTCTTCATTCAAAGCAAAACGTTTAACACGAATTTTCTCCGCATAATATCTCCAGTCATAAGGAGCAACTTGGAATGTATCTTGTGCAGCTTCAATTTCTTTTTGGATATCGGCAGCTTCCACTTTCGCTTTATTGATAGCTGGAGCCCACAATTTGTTTAATAATTGGTAAACATTTGTAGGGTTTGCTGCCATTGATTCTTCTAAAACATACGCCGCATGAGAAGAATAACCTAACAATTTCGCTTTTTCTAATCTCAAATTAGCAATCTTCGTCAAGATTTCTTTGTTATCGCTTTCGTTGTCGTTATTTCCTCTTTTTTGATAAGCATCCCAGATTTGCTTGCGCAATTCTCTATTATCCGCATATTGAAGAAATGGCATTACAGATGGATTAGACAACGTAAATACCCATTTACCGTCTTTACCTTTTGCCTTTGCAGTTTCTGCAGCAGCAGATTTCAAACCTTCTGGCAAGCCTGCTAAATCTTCAGCTTTGTCCACTACTAATTCGTATGCATTAGTCTCCGCCAATAGATTTTGACCAAATTGTGTTGTCAAAACAGAGATTTCAGCATTTATTTTCTTCAATTTCTCTTTGTCTGAATCCGAAAGATTAGCTCCCGAACGAACAAATCCTTTATATGTTTCCTCTAATAATTTTTGATCTTCAGCATCTAAAGGAAATTTTGCTTTATTATCGTAAACCGATTTTACGCGAGCAAATAATTTGGCATTCAAATTAATCTCATCACCATGCGCTGACAATTGTGGAGCTAACTCTTTTGCCAAAGACTGAATACTGTCATTTGTATGCGCAGAATTAAGATTATAAAAAACGGTAGAAACATTATTTAATAATGATCCCGAGCCTTCTAACGCTACGATGGTGTTATCAAAAGTTGGTTCTTCACTATTATTAATAATAGAATCAATTTCTAAATTATGTTGTTTTAACGCCTCCTCAAAAGCGGGTTTGAAGTGTTCATCTTTAATTTTATCAAATGGAGGAACATTGAATGGCGTCTCGTACGCTGTTAAAAGTGGATTGTCTGTCTGTAATTTGTTTTCGCTACCGCATCCCACGAACATGGATGCAACAACCAAAAATGGAATGAAACTCTTTTTATTCATTACAATTTATTTTGTTTTTTTGATGTGTTTGCAAAAGTAAACAATATTTCAAGTAAATTATGATTGTATTGTCACAACTCTCAATATAGAAATAATACATCGAACCATCAAATTATACCCCGAACGCGTACTCACCGACATAAAGTGGCTATTTACCGAAATTTAACAATCCATTAAAAAACTTATATTTACTTTTGTTTAATTATTTGAAACTGACTTAAATAGAAATGGATAATATAAAAAATTTCTTTTGGTGGTGTGCAGGCGTCCATAAAGAAACTCTTAATAAATTTCCCGAAGAACAAAATAAATACATAAGCATAGGCGCAACCATATTTTTTACAGGGTTGTTTGCGGCCCTTGCAGGAGGATATGCGCTATACTTCGTATTTAGCGGAAATGATTTTGCAATTTTCTACGCCTTGCTGTTTGGCATTATCTGGGGCTTGGCAATTTTTAATTTGGATCGATATATTGTCTTAAGTATTGATAAATCAAAAGGAACTTTTAAACAAATATTACAAGCACTTCCTCGGATTATACTCGCCGTATTGATAGGTTTGGTTATTTCTCGTCCTTTGGAACTGAAAATATTTGACAAAGAAATTCGCGAGCACTTGCGTATAGATTACCTCAAACAGCAACAGGCTAATATCGATACCCTCCAAAAGACTTTTGAGAACAAATACGCTGCAGAGTTTACTCAATTGAATGGACTTAAATCACAAGCGGATTCGTTGGAAACCACGATTAAAACCGATAGACAGAAATTAAATCACGAAATTTTTGGAACTAAAACGGATGAAACTTCAGGAGTATTAGGCTACGGCCCTTATGCTAAAATGAAAGAAGAGAACCTGAAAAAACAAGAAATCTATTTAGACACTTTGCGCACACGTATACAAGCCAAAGAAAGTTTGTTGTCGCAACGAAAAGTAAAAGAAGGTATAATGGATGAAAAAATCCTGACCGATAAAAGTTTGGATAGCGCCATTAACGTAGCTGGCTTTGCAGATCGCAATGCGGCATTAAGCAACTTACACAAAAAGCCAGATGGTTCTATTGAAGAGTCTACTGAATATGCAGTTATCTTTATCACCTTACTTTTTGTATTCTTCGAATGTTTGCCTGTATTTGTGAAATTAATGAGTCACAAAGATGCCTACGATATAGCTATCGCTAATCAAAATATAGTACACAATTTTGAATCTGCATCCAATGTGGATATAGAAAAGAATGCTTTAAATAATCTTATTCCACAGCGAACTGATGTGGCTATTCAACGTCGAATGGACAGACTAAGCCAAGATTATGAAAGTAATAAGTAGTTTTTAAAGTATTCAATAGCAATAAAATTATACCGCGGATTTTAATAATTTTATATCCATCTTCAAAGAAGTTTATTTAAAGTGCGTAACAAATTAACCTACACAGAACAGATATAAAAAATTAATATACAAGCGATTATACACCTTTTAACAAAAAAGCTTAAATTACGTATATAATGATGTTATTTGAAGTCTATGAAAAACGAATTAATAGCAATTTGTGATAATTGCTCTACAATTTTTTCTGCAAATAATTTTATTGGAGGTAATGGAACTTTTAATATATCCTTTACAAATTGTAAATATGGTCCTTGCCCTAATTGTGGTGGAATTGGTAACCTTCCAGATGGTGAGTATCGTTTATCAGATAATATTATAAAGTTTATTAAAGGTCCAAATTTTTCATTAAATATTGTTTATGAATTAAAAGCATATTTCGAAAAACTAAATATAAACGAAAATCTCGAAAAACAAAAAAATCAGATAATTAGTGATGTTAATAAAATTTCACCTGATTTTGCTTCAGTAATTAGTACTAATTCTAGTATTGATTATCACAAATGGATTGGAACAATTTTAGCAATTTTATCATTTATAATTTCATTTCAACAAGCTTATCTAAAAGATAATGACAGTTTATCTAATGAAATTGTATTAGAATTACTTAAACAAAATAATTCTTATCAAAATATTATTACACAAAATACAAATCAGTTAAGTAAAAATGACAGTCTTATCAACAACATAAAAAAAAATGCCCTTAAAAAAGATTGGTAGAAATGATAAATGTTATTGTGGAAGTAATTTAAAATATAAAAAATGTTGTCTTTTAGGAAAATAGACATCCACACAACATCGGTAACTATTGCACAACTACTTCTAAAAGTTAAAAATCAAAAATATTTGATCTCGTTTAAGCTAGGTGTGTTGTTTTAAACCCTCTTCTCCAACACTGAGGTTTCACAATTCTTTTAAAATATATCTTCCCCTTCTTAAGTTCTTTTAGTATTTTCAAGCGTTTTATCACAACCTATGAAAATACTTACCTATGCTGTATGCCTAGCTATTGGCTGTAGCACAATTTTAGAATCAAAAATATTTGCACAAGAAAAAAGAAGTCGCGCTCGCGAATTAGGGGTGACCATTGGTATTTTGCCTACGGGTAAATGGAATGCTATCACGGATGTTCCGGGTGTAAAAGTGGGGCATACTTCCGTAATTTCCGGTCAAAATGTTCGTACAGGAGTCACAGCGATATTACCCCATGAAGGAAATATTTTTCAGGATAAAGTTGCTGCAGCAGTCTATGTAGGAAATGGATTCGGAAAGATGATGGGTATTTCCCAAATCCAAGAGTTGGGAAATATTGAAACCCCTATCCTATTGACCAATACGCTTAATGCCCCTAAAGTTGCTGATGCCTTAATCGATTACATGATTAAATTGCCAGGCAACGAAAATGTACGTTCCGTAAATTCTGTCATCGGTGAAACCAACGATGGTGGACTTAATGATATTCGTGGTCGCCATGTACACGCAGAACATGTTTTACAAAGTCTAACTCAAGCAAAATCAGGTCCTGTCGCCGAAGGAAATGTTGGTGCGGGTGTAGGCACCGAAACTTTAGGTTTTAAAGGCGGGATTGGTACAGCTTCTCGCAAACTTCCTGCATCCAAAGGTGGGTACACAATCGGTGTGCTGGTACAATCGAATTTCGGTGGTGTATTGCAAATCAACGGCGCTCCCGTCGGAAGAGAATTGCAAAATTTCTACATGATGGAGAAAAAAGAACCTTACAAAGCGGACGGATCTTGTATGATTGTTATTGCCACAGATGCGCCGTTGTCATCACGCAATTTAGAACGTTTGGCTAAGCGCTCGTATATCTCCTTCGGAAATGTAGGTGGATTCTCGTCAAACGGATCGGGTGATTATTCCATTGCGGTCTCGACAAATCCTGCCTGTCGTGTACCTTACAACAACAAAAATCAAATTGAACTAGACGTAAAAGATATTCACAACGATGAACTTTCGGCTCTATTTATGGCGGTATGGGAAGCGACGGAAGAAGCCATCATCAACTCTATGTTTATGGCAGAAGATATGACCGGCATCAGCAACCGTACAGTGAAGGCCCTGCCGATTAATAAAACGTTGGAAATATTGAAAAAATACAATGCCTTAAACCATGACAAATTGCCTAAAGCAACCACTAAATAAGTTTATAGCGCCTTTTTCTATATTCATTCTTCTCTTTAGCAACCTTGTCTATGCACAAAACATAGAGAAAGAACTTCAAAAAATAGCGAAAGAAGTGGGCATTCCCGGAATGCAGGTAGCTTATACCAAAGGAAATAAAAAACAGTCGTATGTTTTGGGCGAAAAGAAATTTGAGAGTAATGATCTAGTAAATAAAAATACCAGATTCCAAGCGGCTTCATTGACTAAAGTAGTCGCTACTTATGCTTTCTTTCGTTTGATGGACAAAGGTCTTATTGAATTAGATAAGCCCCTAACAAGTTATTACAAATACGACAGACTGTCAAATACAGCTGGCGGGGATAAAATTACTGCCCGCATGGTCTTGACACATCGGACGGGGCTATTAAATTGGCAAGGTGATGTTCCTTCGGCTTCATGGCGTGCGACCCCGTTGACTTTACAGTTTGAACCAGGAACAGATTACATGTATTCGGGTGAGGGATTCTATTTTCTGCAAGAAACGTTAGAACACATTACTAAAAAGTCCTTTCAAAAGCTTGTGGAAGAAGAAGTTCTTCAGCCATTGGGCCTTTCCTACAGTAACATCGTATGGAATGACTCCTTAGAAGTAAATGCAGCATACGGACATTATTCTCTGGAAAAACCAAGAAGATTGGGAAAATACGCAAAAACCAACGCAGCATATACTTTATATACCACAGCGGAAGATTATACGAAATTCATCCAAAAAGCTATTATAGAAGGAGAGGGGTTAAAAAAATCTACACATCAATTAATGCTTACCAAAGCTGCAGAAGCTAAAAAAAGTAAAGATGCTGATCCCACAGACAAAGTTGTTCCTTGTGCTTTAGGAATCCGTATGCAGCTCAATGAAAATGGAACCGCCTATTGGCATACAGGATCTAATCCAGGTTTTCGCTGCTTCTTTATCACTTACCCAAAAACCAAAGAAACGTTAGTAGCCTTTATGAATACGGACGAAGGTTTCCCCGCTATGAAGAAATTGATGCAGCTATTTTTAGACAACAAGCAAACCTTTTGGGCTTACGATTGGCGTGAAGGAGAATTAGATTAATAGATTATGATAGGAATTGTAGGAGGAGTTGGTCCATTAGCTGGACTTGATATATTTAAAAAAATCATTGAAGAAACAATCGCGATTAAAGATCAGGAACACATTCCTGTGGTGCTTTCATCACAACCAAATCGCATCGCTGACCGAACAGCTTTTTTACTGGGAAATTCGGATGAAAATCCAGCTCACGCCCTTTTTAACATCATTCAAGAGTTAGAAAAATCAGGAGCGGAGGTAGCTGCAATTCCATGTAATACAGCGCACGCTCCGTCTATATTCGACCAAATAAGTGAAGCGCTAGTTAAAGATGCTTTAAAAATTCAACTTCTTCATTTAGTAGAAGAAACGGCTAAGTTTATTCATACGCATTATCCAAATCAAAAAGTCGGCGTGCTCAGTACAACAGGCACACGAGACACAGGATTATATACTGATATATTAGCTAAATATGGAATAGAAAGTATTGCTCCACAAGACGATTTACAGCATATGGTTCATCAAGCGATATACAGCGAAGAATATGGTATCAAAGCTTTTTCTTCTCCTGTGACTGAGAAAGCAAAAGCAGATTTAAAAAATGTTTTATCCGAATTGAAGAACCAAGGTGCTCAAATCATTGTTTTAGCTTGTACAGAATTACCTTTAGCTTTGACAGAAAATTCTTATTTTGGTCTTCCTACGGTTGATCCGAATCGAGTATTAGCGCGAGCTTTAATAGAAAAGGTAGCTCCTGAAAAATTAAAACCTCTTTAAAACAAAACATATGCAGGATAGAAACTTTGATTACTTACTTAAGATTTACCAAGCACAAGTTTCTAATAAAATAGAAATCCGAAAAACTACGGCTTCCACACGCATTAATTGGCTTAAGAAATTAAAAGAAACTATCCTCCAGAATGAGCAACGAATAAAAGAAGCTATCTACAAGGATTTTCGTAAAAACCCCATCGAAACAGAAACCACGGAAATCCTTGCTAGTATATTAGAGATCAATCTATTCATCAAAAAGCTCAAAAAATGGGTTAAGCCTAAGTCTGTGCGTTCTTCATTACTTTTTGCTACGACATCTGCAAAGCTGATTTACGAGCCAAAAGGTAATACGCTAATTATTACACCTTGGAATTATCCATTTCAACTTCCTATCGTACATCTAGTAGCCAGCGTTGCCGCAGGAAATACCGTTATCCTGAAGCTTTCGGAATTCACGCCGCAAATTAATCAAATCTTAAAGGAAATAATCGCTGAAGTATTTGATGAAAACCATGTCGCAGTAGTGGAGGGCGCGGTGGACGAGACAACCTTTTTATTATCGTTGAAATTTGATCATATTCATTTCACAGGCTCTCCCGCTGTCGGAAAAATAGTTATGTCTGCCGCGGCCAATAATCTTACAGATGTTACTTTAGAATTGGGAGGAAAAAGCCCTGTATTCATTGACAAAAACATCAATATAGCAGAAGTAGTTCGAAACATCATCTGGGCAAAATTTGTCAATATGGGTCAGACTTGTATTGCACCAGATTACCTTTTGGTTGACAAATCCATTGAAAAAGAATTTGATTTAGCTATCCAAGCACAGATTAAATCGGCTTTTGGTAAAAAACCCAAATACAGCGAAGATTTAGCACGGATCATCAACGAAAAGCAATTTGAAAGATTATCGGGATATTTAGCAGAATTAGATCACACACCTGCCGAATGGATTGTAAAAGGATATCACGACAAAGCTTCCTTATTTATTCATCCTTCTGTAGTCAAAAACTTTCCTTTGGATTCGAAGCTGATGCAAGAAGAAATATTCGGCCCCATTTTACCCGTTTATTATTATTCTAATCTAGATGAAGCGTTAAAGATTGTAAATGAAAAGGAAAAGCCTTTGTCATTATACATTTTTAGTCAGGATAAAAAATACATAAATCATATCTTAAATCACACCACAGCTGGAGGAACTACGATCAATGATGCCATGATCCATATTATCCATCCTAATCTTCCTTTCGGTGGTGTGAACAATTCTGGAATTGGACAATCCTTAGGGCATTATGGATTTAAGTCCTTTTCGCACGAAAGAGCAACCTTACAAGCGAACTACTTTCCAATGAGTAAGTTTTTTTGGTATCCTTACACGAATAAAACTCGCAAGATGCTAAGTTGGATGAAAAAATTATTTACATAAAAAATCCCCGAACATTTCTGCTTGGGGATAACGAATATAATGTAGTTTTATAGTTATTTCTATTTATCGTCGCCTCTCACTTTACCAATTATCATTTCCAATACCGCTACGATAATCGCAAAGAGTGTTGCATTCCAGAATCCCCCTACATCAAATTTAGCTCCCAAAAGTGAATCACTTAACATTACCATCAATACGGTAATAATAAAAGAGATTAACCCAAAAGTCAACCAATTCAACGGAAATGTGAACAAACGTAATAATCCACCAATGATAGCATTCACCAAACCGATGACAAGACCAGTTATGATAGCCCAGCCAAATCCTGCAACTTGCGCACCCGGAACAAAATAGGTAGCTACCGCTACAACAACGCCCGTTAAGATTAAAGAAATAATAAATCTCATAACACCAAATTAATTAAAAAACATCAAATACCATTATTTTCATGTCAAAAGTGATGCCAATACAGGCTTCACTTCTTCCCTGCATAATAAAGATTTTACAAAAATACTATGCTGGCATAATTATTATTTATTATCTTTAATTGAAATATAATCCAACATTATGAAAAAGTTTATCATCACTTGCTTTGTTTTGGTGTTAACAATCGCAGCACATGCGCAATCCACTTCTGATATAGTAGGCAAATGGACTACTATAGATGATGAAACAGGACAGGCAAAATCCATCGTAGAAATCTTCAAGAAGAGCGATGGCAAATATTACGGAAAAATCCTCAAATTGCTCCAAAAGCCAGAAAACGACAATTGTGTTAACTGTAAAGACGACCGTAAAAATAAACCCTTACTTGGATTGGAAATCATTAGAGATCTTAAAAAAGAGGGGAATGAATTTACAGGAGGCACTATCACAGATCCAAAAACGGGAAAAACGTATAAATGTACCATTACACGAAATGGAGAAAAATTAAATGTACGCGGTTATATAGGTTTCTCATTAATAGGAAGAACCCAAACCTGGACATTGAGCAAATAGAATAAAACACTACTCATTATAGGGTGAAGGCGACAAAATTTATTGTCGCCTTCTTTATTGAAAATCACACAAACGATTTCACAAAATTCAAGTTAGGAATAATACTATATTTGTATTAGTAGTTCATACTTAATTTCATATACTATGTATAAAACATTAAAGCCGGCACTAGAAAAAGAGTTGGCCGCTATCAAAGAAGCAGGTTTATATAAAGAAGAACGCATTATTACGACCCCACAAGGTGCTGATATCAAAGTTAGTACTGGTCAGGAAGTAATTAATTTTTGTGCAAACAACTATTTGGGCCTATCCTCCCATCCAAAAGTAATTGAAGCCGCTAAAAAAGCCATTGATTCGCACGGATATGGTATGTCTTCCGTACGTTTTATCTGTGGTACACAAGATATTCACAAAGAGTTAGAAGCTAAAATATCTAAATTCTTAGGTACAGAAGATACCATTTTATATGCAGCAGCATTTGATGCTAATGGAGGTGTTTTTGAGCCATTATTAAGTGCTGAAGATGCAATTATCTCTGACGAATTAAACCACGCCTCTATCATCGATGGCGTTCGTTTGTGTAAGGCTCAACGCTTCCGTTACAAAAACTGCGATATGGAAGATTTAGAAGCACAATTGAAAGCTGCAGCTGGCGCTAGACATCGTATCATCGTGACTGACGGCGCCTTCTCTATGGACGGCTCGGTAGCTCCTTTGGACAAAATATGTGACTTAGCAGACAAATATGAAGCTCTAGTGATGATTGACGAATCGCACTGTTCAGGTTTTATCGGAAAAACTGGTCGTGGTACACACGAATTATTCAATGTAATTGACCGTGTGGATATCATCACAGGGACATTGGGTAAAGCTTTAGGAGGCGCTTCTGGAGGTTTCACTTCTGGTAAGAAAGAAATAATCGATATGTTGCGTCAACGATCTCGTCCATATTTATTCTCCAATACTTTAGCTCCTGCAATTGCCGGTGCTTCAGTAGCGGTATTAGATATGTTGAGCGAAACAACAGAATTGCGAGATAAATTAGAAGCAAATACAAAATATTTCCGTGAAAAAATGACGGAAGCAGGTTTTGACATCAAACCTGGTTTCCACCCTATCGTTCCAGTAATGTTGTACGATGCTAAGTTAGCACAAGAGTTTGCAGCGAAGATGCTCGAAGAAGGAATCTATGTAATTGGTTTCTATTACCCTGTGGTTCCACAAGGAAAAGCACGTATTCGTGTACAAATCTCTGCTGGTCATGATACAGAGCACTTGGATAAGGCTATTTCCGCCTTCACAAAAGTGGGTAAAGAATTAGGCGTGATTAAATAAGAATAATCTTCATTTAAATCAAATAAGACTATTATTTTATACATTTTTAGCTTAACTGTTTGAAAATGAATTTAAAAAGATGAAAAAATAATAGTTAAAATTCTAAAATTTGAGGTGCAAAATAATTATCTTTGCACCTCAAATTTTTTATAATACATTATCGCTCAATGCAAAATATCAGAAATATCGCGATTATCGCACACGTTGACCACGGTAAAACTACCTTAGTGGACAAAATCTTATACTTCACAAACCAATTCAGAGAAAATGAAAATGCAGGTGAATTAATCCTGGACAACAATGATTTGGAGCGTGAGCGTGGTATTACAATCGTATCAAAAAACGTTTCCGTTAAATACAAAGACGTTAAAATCAATATCATCGACACTCCTGGTCACGCCGATTTCGGGGGTGAGGTAGAGCGTGTATTGAAAATGGCTGACGGGGTTGTTCTTTTGGTAGATGCTTTCGAAGGTCCAATGCCTCAAACACGTTTCGTAACAGGTAAAGCTTTAGGATTGGGTATCAAACCTATCGTAGTAGTAAACAAAGTAGATAAAGAAAACTGTCGCCCAGAAGAAGTATACGAAAATGTATTCGACTTATTCTTCAACTTAGGCGCAACAGAAGAGCAGTTAGACTTCCCAGTATTGTACGGTTCATCTAAACAAGGATGGATGTCTACAGATTGGAAAAAACCAACGACTGACTTCACAGATTTATTAGAAGCGATTCTCGAGCACATCCCCGCTCCGAAAGTGTCTGAAGGTACTTTGCAAATGCAAGTTACTTCATTAGACTACTCTACTTTCGTAGGTCGTATCGCTATCGGTCGTGTAGCACGTGGAACTATCAAAGAAAACCAACCTGTTTCTTTAATGAAACGTGATGGTAAAATTGTTAAATCTCGTGTTAAAGAATTACAAGTATTCGAAGGTCTTGGTCGTATCAAAGTATCCGAAGTACATGCAGGTGATATCTGTGCTGTAGTAGGTATCGAAGGTTTTGATATCGGTGATACTATTGCAGATTTTGAAAATCCAGAACAATTAGAAGTTATCAGCATCGATGAGCCAACAATGAACATGTTGTTCACGATCAACAACTCTCCTTTCTTCGGTAGAGAAGGTAAACTGGTAACATCTCGTAATATTTATGACCGTCTACAAAAAGAATTAGAGAAAAACTTAGCATTACGTGTAGTGCCTACAGAATCTCCTGATGCTTGGTTAGTTTATGGTCGTGGTATCCTTCACTTGTCTGTATTGATCGAAACAATGCGTCGTGAAGGTTACGAATTGCAAGTAGGTCAACCACAAGTAATCATTAAAGAAATCGATGGTGTGAAATGTGAGCCTATCGAGGAATTAGTAGTTGATGTTCCTTCAGATGTATCTGGTAAAGTAATCGAATTAGTAACTCAACGTAAAGGTGAGTTGTTGATTATGGAAGCTAAAGGTGATATGCAACACTTAGAGTTCTCTATCCCTTCACGCGGTATCATCGGTTTACGTAACAACGTATTGACTGCTACTGCTGGTGAAGCTGTAATGGCACACCGTTTGAAAGGTTACGAGCCTTGGAAAGGTACTATCCCTGGACGTTTAGCAGGTGTATTGATTTCATTAGATACTGGTTCTACAACAGCTTACTCTATTGATAAATTACAAGATCGTGGTCGCTTCTTCGTTGATCCAGGTGTAGAAGTTTATGAAGGACAAATCTTAGGTGAACACATCCGTGACAACGATTTAACTATCAACGTTACTAAAGGTAAGCAATTAACAAACATGCGTGCTTCAGGTTCTGATGATAATACACGTATCGCTCCTGCTATCAAATTCTCTTTAGAAGAATGTATGGAATACATCCAAGCTGACGAATATATCGAGGTTACTCCTCAATCTATGCGTTTACGTAAAATTCACTTAACAGAGAATGAGCGTAAAGTAAATGCTAAAAAATATCAATAATATTGGTGTCAAAATAAAAGCGAAAGCCTCGAATCAATGATTCGAGGCTTTCGCTTTTACATAACTATCGTCACTTCGACCATAGTAGAAGTCTCACGGCTGAGGTATAGATATCTCCCTATGGTCGATATGACGTATTGCCACCTTATTTAATTCTTTCTTCTGCAGCCCAATAAGTTTCCTCTTCAGCTTTGAATATTTTGAATTTTACTTGATATTCTTCAGGCACATAAATTACAATTGGCAACTTACCATTATAACGAACCATTTCTGGCTGAGCCGTTACAAAAAGATTTCTCTTTGCTGCATCCGGACAACCCATCATAGTAGAAGTCACTTGACCATTGGTTTTAAACACATAATAGTTGTAACCCCAACCTAGCAAATCTTTTGTTTCTAACGTGCCTTGTAAATTGAAATAATTACAGCCATCCACTTCCATCCACTTACCCACTGAAAATTCGATTTTCTTCTGGTCGTCTTTATCCGAATGTGGAACTTCAATTACTACTTTTTTATACCCAGGCTCTGGCTTTGGAAATATAGATAAATCCTGTTTTGTAATTATTTGCTGAGCTATTGCTTGAATAGACAATGAAACAAATGCGAGAATAAACCCCAAAACTTTCATTTTACTTTTTATCATAATATATACTATTTTTTATATAAGACGATAGTTGCGTACAAACAGCTACATTCAAATCTTAAAATTAGTTGTTATTAACACTATTTAACAAAAGAAGCGTTAACTTGATATTGTTAACGCTTCTTTTCTAAGTAAAAAACAACTTATTCCGTAGCTTTCACGAAAGATTCCTTACCTCCAACGATAGGCAAGGTAAGACTTGTACCATTTAAATCAACTATAATTTCTGTTCCAGCTTGAGGCCATAAAGTAAATTCTTTATCACTGGAGAAAAGCATTAATCCTATTTGTTTACCAGCGGGTATAACTTGATCATCCGGCTGTAAATCAAATTTTAAGTCATAGAATTTACCAGGTTTTAAAGGAACACCCTTAGTAATTGACTTATAATTCTGCGGATCTGCCCAACCACGTGTAATAATATTATCAGTTATTTTGGCTTTATCTTCTGACCAAGGCAGCGCCACCAACCACACAGAAAAGTTCGCCGCAGGCTTGTTTACTGCGAGCTTGACAGAAATATTCGCTATACCAGAAATATGCAGGTCTTGTTTTAACACGGGGCTCACATACAACAATCGATTATCTGACTGTTTTGCCGATGCCAAGTCTTTTCCCGAAAAAGCAACATCGTCGACCAATACCTCTTTAATTTTAGATGCTGATTTTACTAATTGAAGTGTACCAGCGGAATTACCTCCTTTGCCTAAATATAATTTAACATCTGTCGCTGCAGGATTCGGATAATCGGCATAAGGCGTAGGATTATTTTGTTTATCATTTTCTCTTACAATCCAAGATTTGGGATCTTTCTCTACCCCATTTTCAATATTGAAAAGAAAACGTGTGAACCACTTGTTCATCATTTCATGAGGAGGTTCTCCACCATGTCCAGCCTGGTGATAATAAATTTGTACGGGTAATCCTTTTGCTCTAGCCGCATTGTAGATACGATAACTATGCTCTGGCATTACGTTCCAATCATTAAAACCATGAGCCATTAATAAAGCAGCCTTAAAGTTTTTCATCGCATTCAAATAGTCACGACCCGCCCAGAACGCATTATAATCCCCGCTTTGTCGATCTATACCATTTAAAATTTCGCCATCGCGATAAGTCTTATTGTTATAGGCTCTCTTATCTTCTGCGCCACTATGGATGAAATCGAAAAGTACATCTACATCTTCACCTAAATAGCCCCCAGGACTGCGCACTAGACCATTAGAACGGTAATAATGATAATATGAGGTATTAGGCGCTACAGGAATTATTGCCTTTAGAGCATCGACACCAGTCGTTGCTGCAGCTATCGGTAAGGTACCATTGTACGAAGTTCCCGTCATCCCTACATTGCCGGTACTCCAAAAAGCTTTTACCTTTTCCTCACCATCAGGAGTGGTATAACCATTATCTTTTCCTGCCAGCCATTCGATGACAGCTTTGGGAGCTAAAGATTCATTAATTCCTCCTACGGTGGGAGAACCTTGAGACAATCCTGTACCTGGGGAAGAAGAATGTACCACGATGAAGCCGCGCGGAACCCATTGTCTGATTAATGAATTTGAAATTATTGGTCTTTTACCTGTGCGAACCACATTTGGATGTGTCCGGGGTTTAGGTGTTGCTCCGAGCTCATGTTTTACATCCCACATGACACCTTGTAAATCACCAGCAACTCCCGCATAATAAGGACTAGTTTCGTAGATTACCGGAAGCTTTAATTCTCCGTGTTCAGTTTGATAAGGACGCGTAACACTTACATGCATGCGGTCAAGTTTTCCATCCCCATCTGTATCAAAAGAAGTTTCGACCCACAAATCATGACGTATCCATTTAGCAGGATCTTTAAAAGCTTCAACAATTTGCGCTTGACCATCCTTGAAAAAAGGAGCTGCGCTCGTGGAATCTTGTTTTGTTTGTGCTAGAGATGCTAGGGTATGAACTGTTAGCAGTAAAAATAAGTAGATTGATTTGGTATGTAATCGTATCATAGGATATGGTTTATTACTATGTATCTCATTTTCCAACAGGGTTAATTGGAAAATTTCTCACCTAAGTAAAGGAAATTTATTGTTTGCTACAATGAATTTCTAAAATAATTTTCCATCTTATTTTTAGTAATTTCGCTTAATGGCAAAATCAAAATCAGCATATTTATGTCAATCTTGCGGATATGAGTCTCCAAAGTGGCTTGGTCAATGTCCATCCTGCAAACAATGGAATACGTTTGTAGAAGAAGTTGTTGCTCCAGCATCTTCCCGGGTGCCCGAATGGCGCAGCACAACAAGCATTGGAGCACCAAAAAGACAAAATAAAGCGGCAATAATCCACGAGATAGTTTATACGGAAGAACAACGCATTGTCACTCCAGATCGCGAATTTAACCGCGTCCTGGGTGGAGGAATTGTTCCTGGATCGTTGGTATTAATTGGCGGTGAACCTGGTATTGGTAAATCCACTTTGATGTTGCAATTAGCACTTTCTATTCCTCAAATCAAAGTTCTGTATATTTCTGGAGAAGAGAGCGAGCAACAAATTAAGATGCGAGCAGAACGTCTTTCACAACACTCGAAAGCTAACTGCTATATCTTAACAGAAACTTCCACACAAAATATTTTTAAACAAGCCGAAGCCGTTGAACCGAATTTGGTCGTTATTGATTCCATTCAGACGCTACATTCGCAACAAATTGAATCTGCGCCAGGGTCTGTTTCGCAAGTGCGTGAATGTACTGCGGAATTATTACGCTATGCAAAAGAGAGCAATGTTCCTGTATTTATTGTAGGGCACATCACAAAAGATGGTTCTATCGCTGGGCCAAAAGTATTGGAACATATGGTCGATACCGTATTGCAATTTGAAGGTGATCGTCACCACGTGTACCGCATCTTACGTGCGGTTAAAAATCGTTTTGGCTCGTCATCCGAATTAGGAATCTATGAAATGCAAGGTTCGGGATTGCGTGAGGTGTCCAATCCTTCCGAAATCATGATTTCTCAACGCGACGAACCAACTAGCGGTGTAGCAATTGCTACGATGCTTGAAGGCATTCGTCCATTGATGATAGAAGTACAGGCTTTGGTCGGAAATTCTGCCTTTGGTACGCCACAGCGTAGTTCTACGGGATTTGACACCAAAAGATTGAATATGCTCCTAGCTGTATTAGAAAAACGTTTTGGTTTTCGTCTGAGCGCACAAGATGTGTTTTTGAACATTACAGGAGGTTTACGTGTAGAAGATCCTGCAATTGATTTGGCTGTAATCGCAGCAATTATATCCTCCCAACAAGATATTGCTTTACCCACTAACGTTACCTTTGCCGGAGAGGTAGGTTTATCCGGAGAAATACGTGCTGTCAATCGAATCGAACAACGTATTGCTGAAGCAGAAAAATTAGGTTTTGAAGGAATTTTTATTCCAAAGCATAATACCAAAGGACTTGACGCAAAGAAATACAATATTGCTATTCGACCTGTAGCAAAATTAGAAGATATTTTTAGGGCATTATTTGGGTAGGTTGCAAGACCTCTTAAAATAACCTTCATTGCGAGGAACGAAGTAATATTAATGTTTAAGATTAACCGTCATTTTGAACAAAGAGAGAAATCTAAATCCTTAATGTGAATCAATAATAATTTTAGATTTCTCCTCCTCACTCGTCGAAATGACGAAAAAATCTATTGCTGTATAGCTAATTCGCAGATACAGTTTTCCTAACACACCTTCCTTTTCAAACAACTCGGTATATTTATCAGTATATCAATATATTGAACTAGCAACTTTAAAATAGGTTCGTATATTTAAATGTTAGGTGAAATAAATAAGAATGAAAGGTAAACACGATAATTTCCGAGGTCCAGCAATTATAGCTTTTATTGATATATTAGGCTTTTCTAATCTGGTTAAATCAAACTGGAATAAAGAAATTAATGACCCTGTTAATAAGCTATTAGGAATAAGAAATAACATCGAAAAAGTTACTGACAATCCATTAAGCTCTCTTTTAGTTCAAGAAACTAAGAAAAAACTAATAGAGGGCGGAGTAAAAGTTATTACAATATCAGATTCATTTATTTTACTTTTTGGTTTAGAAAAAACTGCTAATCAAATTAGATATTTAGATTTTGTAAATGGTTTTTCTTCAATTTTAGAAGGTCTCAAAACAATTTGGCAAGATTCAATTGAGGCTGGGTTTACTATTCGTGGTGCTATAACTGTAAATGAAATATATTGGGATGAAAAATTTAATATTATAGGACCTGGATTAATTGAAGCTTATAGTATTGAAAGTAAAATTGCAATAACCAGTAGAATTTTTGTTTCATCAACGTTACAAAAAATGCTACGTAAGTTATTAAGTAACCTAAATTCTGATGATTTCACAAAGAGTGTAACTAAAAAAATGCTTAAAGATGCTGATGGACAAATAATAATACATCCAAAACCATTACTATCTAATATTGAAAATTTAGAAACAAAAATATTAAAGATGGCCAGCGATGCTAAAAATGGTGGAATTCAATTAAAATATATTTCACTTTTAGCTAATATCGACTCTAAAAACCAATTAGAATTATCTGATTTAAATACTAAATAATATTACTACAACCAACATCGGTAACTTTTGCACAACTCCCTAAAAAGTAAAAATCAAAAATATTTAGCCAAGTTTAAGGCACTTTTAAGAGAGGTCATTTTACTATCACATAAAAAGGCTTTGCTAGACAACGCTAGCAAAGCCTTTTTCACTACTAAATAGTGCTTGTCTTACTTCAACATCTCTTCCAATTTTTTTCTTAAATCATCACCGTGCAGGTTACGCGCTACGATAATTCCTTCAGGATTTACAAGAACATTTTGTGGAATAGCTTTAATACCGTAAACTCCTGCAGCACCATTATTCCAATGTTGCAAATCCGAAATATGTTTCCATGTCAATTTATCATCTGCAATGGCTTTTTTCCACGCATTCATATCTTTATCAAAAGAAACACCTAAGATTTCAAAATTCTTATCTTTGAAATCTTGATAGATAGCTACCAATTTTGGATTCTCTTCACGACATGGAGGACACCAGGACGCCCAAAAGTCAACAAGAACATATTTTCCTTTTAGATCTTGCAAAGAATAGGGTTCACCTGCTACATCAAATTGTGTAATGCCAGGAGCTTTTTTGCCGACAGATGAATTTTCCAATGCTTTTAGATACCGGTCAAATATCTTGCCTTGCGTAGATTTGCGAACAGATTTGTCCAGTTTTTTGAAATATGTACGCATTTCTTTATAATCTGGATTATAGGTTTCCAAACGTTGTATTATTTGCAATGTCGCTGGATCTTTTGGATTTGCCAAAATCTGTTTAATCTTCTCTTCTTTTGTCTGTGCAAAAACAAAGAATGGCAATATAAATGCAATAGCAAAAAGTATTTTTTTCATTCTATAGATATTTATTATTCAAATATAAAATAATCTACTACTTTAGTATAGTAATAAACATAAAAATGACACAAAGTTATCTAAGCCCATTCAAATCTAAGCTTCCGAACTCTGCTATAAGTATTTTTTCAAGAATGTCCTTGTTGGCGCAACAGCAACAAGCAATAAACTTATCGCAGGGATTCCCCGATTTCGACATTGATCCAAAACTTATCTCCCTTGTGACTCATTATATGCAAAAAGGGTTTAATCAATATGCGCCCATGCAGGGAACGATTGAGCTTAGAAAAGTTATTGCAGATAAATATAAACAGTATTATAATCTTCATGTCGACCAGAATGAGGAAATAACGATTACTGCAGGCGGGACTGAAGGATTGTATTCCACCATTGCAGCCTTGATTCATCCAGGTGATGAGGTTATAACTTTTGAGCCAGCGTATGATTCCTACAGCCCAAGTGTACAATCTTTTGGGGGTAAAGTCGTTCCAATAGAACTATTAGCGTCAGATTTTGCTATTGATTGGAATGTAGTACGTTCTAAAATCACTGATAGAACAAAACTTATTATTATCAATAACCCGAATAATCCAACAGGAAGAATATTATCCCAACAAGACATTCTCGCTCTCGAAAAAATTGTCGAAGAAACAGGTATTTATGTGTTGAGTGATGAGGTGTATGAGCATTTGGTTTTTGATGGGAAAAAGCATATATCAGTTTTAGAATCTGACATTCTTAGACAGAAATCATTTGTTGTTGCTTCCTTTGGAAAAGTATTGCATGCTACAGGCTGGAAGTTAGGCTATGTCGTAACTAATCCCATGTTGACTGCTGAATTTCGAAAAATACATCAATTCAATGTCTTCTCGGTGAATACACCTATTCAATTTGCTATTGCTGATTATCTTAGTGATATAAGCTATTATGATTCCTTGGCACCGCTTTTTCAACAAAAAAGAGATTATCTCATTGAGGGTATAAAATCCACACCACTCCAAATATTACCTTGCGAAGGAACGTATTTCTTATTAGTAGATTATAGCAAAATTACACATTCAGAGGAATTAGCGTATGCTGAAAAATTAACTCAGGAAAAGAAAGTGGCGACCATTCCGATATCCGCTTTTTATACCAGTGGATTGAACCAGAATCTATTGCGTATTTGTTTTGCGAAAAAAGAAGAAACCATCCGAAAAGCGTTACAAAATTTACAACAAATGTAATTTCCGCAATGGTTTGACTTTATATATTTTTTATTAAATAACAACTATTTGGTTTTTTATTTATTAACAAGGGCATTTTATTGTTAAATTTGCAATTCACGATTTATCATATATATACCTCATAAATGGCAAGATTAAATTTATTAGAGGAAACACGTTTTGAGAAAGTACCTGTAACGGTATACCCAAATCAAGACGTTGCTTCGATTCAAGTTGCAAATCGTATTGCTTCTATCATCAAAGAGAAGCAAGCTAATGGCGAAACGGCTGTATTAGGTTTAGCGACAGGTGCTACTCCAATCAAAGTGTACAAAGAATTAGTACGTCTTCACAAAGAAGAAGGTTTAAGCTTCAAAAATGTAGTAACATTCAATTTGGACGAATACTATCCAATGCAGCCTACTGCAGTGCAAAGCTATGTTACTTTCATGAATAAAAACTTGTTTGATCACGTAGATATTCCTCGTGAAAACATCAATATTCCTGATGGAACACTAGCAGAAGACCAAGTGCAAGCTTTCTGTGAAGCTTACGAGCAGAAGATTTCTAACTTAGGCGGTTTAGATATTCAGATTTTGGGTATCGGTCGTACAGGTCACATTGGTTTCAATGAGCCAGGATCAGCTCCAAACTCAGGTACACGTCTTGTTACTTTAGATGATTTGACACGTCGTGATGCCTCTCATGATTTTGGAGGTAAAGAAAATGTACCTACCAAAGCAATCACAATGGGTGTGGGTACGATCTTCAAAGCTAGAGAGATCATCTTAATGGCTTGGAATGAGAAAAAAGCGGAGATCGTTAAGAAAGCTGTAGAAGGTGAAATTTCTTCAGATATTCCTGCTACTTTCCTACAATTATCAGATCACGTTGAGTTTATCTTAGACGAAGGCGCTGCATGTTTATTGACTCGTTTTGACACACCTTGGTTAGCTCATGACGTAGAATGGACAGATAGCTTAATCAAAAAAGCAGTAGTATGGTTGTCATTGAAATTGAACAAAGCAATTTTAAAATTAACTGACGACGATTACAACAATAATGGTATGGCGAGTCTTTCGACAACGAAAGGTCCTGCTTACAATATCAACATCAAAATCTTCAACGAATTACAACGTACGATCACAGGTTGGCCAGGTGGTAAACCAGGCGTAGATGATTCAAATCGTCCTGAGCGTGCTGAACCACCTCGTAAAAATGCGATTTTGTTCTCACCACACCCTGATGATGACGTAATTTCTATGGGTGGTACTTTCATCCGTTTGGCGGATCAAGGTCACAATGTACACGTAGCTTACCAAACTTCTGGTAATAATGCGGTATGGGATGATGACGCAAGAAGATTCTTAGAATTCGCAACGGATATTACTAAAGAGTTAGGTGATGACGCTGCTAAGTTAGAAAACTTATACAATGAGTCTAATGCTTACTTTGCTAAAAAACAACCTAAGGAAATCGATCCTGAGATCATCCGCAAAGTGAAAGCGTATATCCGTAAAGGTGAAGCTATCGCGGGAGCGCGTTTCGTAGGTTTACCTGACGAAAATATTCACTTCCAAGATCTTCCTTTCTACGATCGTCAAAAATTCTCGAAAGATGTATCTTTTGAAGATGATATCCAACAAACAATGGAATTGTTGCGTCAAGTAAAACCGCATCAGGTATTTGCTGCTGGTGACTTCCACGATCCACACGGAACACACAAGGTTTGTTTCGATATTATCTTAGAAGCATTGACAAGATTGCGTGCTACTGAAGAGTGGGCTAAAGATTGTTGGTTATGGTTGTACCGTGGTGCTTGGTACGAATTCCCAATGCACGAAATCGAAATGGCTGTGCCACTTTCACCACAAGAAGTAAAACGTAAACGTTTGGCAATCTTCAAACACCAATCTCAAAAAGATCTTCCTGTATTCCCAGGTGATGATCCACGTGAGTTCTGGGTAAGAGCTGAAGATAGAACTACATATACAGCAGGCTTGTACCGCAAGTTAGGTCTTGCTGATTACGAAGCTATTGAAGCTTTTGTTAAATGGAAATTTGATTAATACAATTTGCATATTATAGAGAGCCGCTACACAAAGAGCGGCTTTTTTATTGATATTCAATCTGACGAATTAAAAAATTTCGGATTGTTAAGCTTTTTATCCGAATGTTTATTTTATTCTCTCATCCTCTGCCTTACTTTTGATCACAATTTAGAATTAGTTTAAATAAAATTATGAAATCAAAAATATTTTATGCGTTATTAACTTCTATGACTGTAGGATCAGTGGCGTATGGACAAACAACTGTAAAAGGAAAATTAACAGATAGTCAAGGAAAAGAACTCTCAAATATTACCATTAAAAGTGGTAATAAGCAAACGCAATCGGATAATAAAGGGTATTACCAATTGTATATTCCACAAAATGGTGCTTTTGAAATCTCCATATCCGGCATAGGCTATCGCAGAGAAACGCTACAAGTAAATCCAGAAGGAAAAATAACGGAATTAGATAATATCATTCTTCAAAAAGCAGATCAAGAAATAGATCAGGTAGATATTATAGGCTATAATTCCATTAATAATAAAAAAGTGGGAGTAGCCAAATCTGGAATTGACAACAAAGACTTACCTCAATCTGTACAAATCATCAATAGCCAAGTAATCGCCGATCAACAGATAAATACATTAGGTGACGCGCTAAAAAATGCAAATGGTATCGCATTAGGTGCTGATCGTGGTGGTGTAAATGAAAACTTCTTTGCTCGTGGCTATAGTTTAGGCTCCAATAACATCTTCAAAAATGGCGTGCGCACAAATAATGGTGGACGTATGGAAGCTAGCACTTTAGAATCGGTAGAAATATTAAAAGGTTCTGCTGCATTATTGTACGGAGGGGTAACAGGTGGTGCCGTAGTGAATTTAGTAACTAAAAAACCAAAATTTGAATCAGGAGGTGAAGTATCTTTCCGTTATGGCTCTTGGGACAGCTACAAACCTACCTTAGATGTTTATGGTCCTCTGTCAAATAAAGTTGCTTTCCGTTTTATAGGAACAGGACAATCTGCCGACAGCTATAGAGATATAGTAAAAACAGAAAGAGTATATGTAAATCCTTCTGTATTGTATAAGATTTCGGACAATTCAGAACTTACTTTCAATTTTGATTATTTGAGATCGAGCTTTACTCCAGATTTTGGTATTGGATCCGTAGAAGGAAAAATCAATAATGAAGTTGGTAGAGGAACATTCCTAAATGTAAATGGGGCTTTTAATAATACAAATTCTACTAATGGAAATGTATCTTTTGACCACAATTTTAATGAAGATTGGAAAATCAGTTTAGTCGCAGGTCTTCAGAATTACAACCGCGATTATTATGGATCTGACAGATTACAGGCTAATGCACAAGGATTAGCTTCTAGAGCTTTAAGCCGAAGTGCTACCGAAGAATTTACCAAGAACCAACAAGTAAACTTAACAGGAAATCTTAATACAGGAGGTGTAAAACACCAACTACTATTTGGTGGAGATGCAGATCAATCCGCGACTAAAGCTTATGCTTATAATATATTTGCGGATCCTACAAAACCAAGTACGCCTTCGACAGCTTATGATCAGATCAATGTATTTAATCCAGTACAAAATAGATTAGATATTCCCGAGTTTGCAAAAAATACGTGGACAAAAACAGATGTATACAGATATGGTGCTTTTGCGCAGGATTTAATTTCCTTAACAGAAAAATTCAAAGTACTTGCTGGTATCCGCTATACTTACCAAAGAACACCTTATTCGGAAAAATTCACCTATAACACAGGAGTTACTGAAACTGTAATCAATAAAGATGCGAAAGGAAACGAAGTAGGAGCAAAAGTAGACAAATCATGGTCTCCAAAATTCGCGTTGATTTATCAACCCATTACTACTTCTACGATATATTTAAGCTATGCCAATAACTTTATTTCAAACTCTGGTTATGATATAAATTATCAACCGTTGACACCTTCGTTGGTGGATCACTATGAAGCGGGAATCAAAAATGATTTCTTTGACGGAAGATTTTCAGCCAACTTAACAGCTTACCGAATTAACAATAATAAATTCACGCAGATGGCACTAGTTACAGCTGATGGAGCTGCAAATGGTGACACCAATATGAAAGAATTTACTGGAAAAACTGCGTCCGAAGGAATAGAATTGGATTTAAATGGTAATATTCTTCCGGGATTAAACATCCTTGCTGGGTATGCATATAATTTCATGCGATACACTGAAACTTTAGACATCTACAAATACAAAAATGCGCAAGGTCAAGATGCGGAAACTTCGGGAAGTGAAGAAGGCGTCCGTTTAGTAGGAACTACCGCGCATACAGGTAATGCAACGCTATTCTATACCTTGCAAAATGGCTCTTTAAAAGGTTTGAAATTCGGGGCTTCTGCATTTTATACAGGTAAGCGCAATGCAGGTTGGAATAACTCGAAAATCAATGTTCGAGATGGTGTAAATCGTTTAATAGCAGTAGATCCATTTACTACGTTCGATTTATCCGTAGGATATACAGCAAAAAGATTCAGCATTTTAGCCAAAATGGCTAATATTACAGATGAATTGAGTTATTACATTCACGAAAATTATTCAGTAAACCCAATTCCTCCACGCAACTTCACAACGACATTATCGTATAAATTTTAAAACACCTTATTAAACGAACAAAGCCTTTCAAAATGAAAGGCTTTGTTCGTTTAATAGTTTCTTGCTTTATAACATTCCTATAAAACCCTCTATTTCTGATATGACATGTTGTACTCCTTCTTGTGCAACAAGAAAAGAATAACGAAGTGAATTTGGAATAAATCCAAAATATTTTTTGAAAGCTGTGGTAAAGTGCGTAGAATGCTTATATCCTGTCATTCGCGCCACATCCACGACTCTATACTCTCCTGTCATAATTAATTCCTTGGCGTGTTCCATCTTACGCTCAGTAATGTAATTCATGACGGTCTTCCCAAAATGTTGCTTAAAATATTTTTTCAAATACTGTTCATTCGTTCCGACCAATCGAGCTAACTCCGGAATGGTATGATTTTTTGACAAATCCTTATCGATAATAGATTTGACCTGAATTATTTTATCGTAATGATTTTTATTTAAGATTAACTCACGCTTATCATTCTCCGCATACAGACCTTCTATTTGATGCACCAAAGCCTCAATCAATAATGCTTGTATTCGTAGGTTATTCAATTGATGATTCCTTTTTGCCAAATCCAAAATTTGATTGATAGCCAAAGCAATTCGATTATCGCTTTTTGTTAAAAGTCCATTCTCAAATCGATGCTTTTCAGCTTCGAACTTTTGCTGAAAATCTCTTAACAGATCTTTCGGAACAAAAAGAGCAATCGCCACATTATTGCCGTACATATTTTTCCACTCCACCGAATCCCCTATTTGTATAGGGTGAAGTATATTTTCTCCTCCCCTAATGACATACGAATTGTCCTTAACAAAATATGGAGAAATGCATGGAGAGGAACTTGAAGGAAATAATATATTCAAAAAACCATTTACAGGACTGGCAATTATCGAAGAGGATAATCCATCAAAAATGACATAATGTAACTCAATCTGAAAAGAATTCAATGAAATCTCCAACTCAAGTCCATTTAATGGATCGACTATTTCTGATTGTGAAGCATTTTTTCCCGATTCCGTCATTTTAGTATTTAGAATAATTCTAGATTTGCAGCGTAATATTTATTTAGACTGGTTCTAAAGAATATCAAAATTAATATATTAATCCGAATAAATGAAAATCTTTTATCTGTTAATCGTTTTTACTTTAATTAATATAACCGCATTTGCGCAACAATCTTTTTCTGTAAAAGGCAAAGTGCATAAAGAAAATGGTGAAGTTGTGTCACATGTAACTATAAAATTAGAGGGAACAAACTTTACTGCAATTACAGACGAAAACGGTCTTTATGAATTCAAAAATGTCCCTGTCGGAAAATATACCTTATTAATCTCTTCATTAGAGATAGAAAGCAAAGTATTACAGCTAAATGTCAATAAAAATTATCCCGATCTACATATTCATATCGACGAAAAAGGAGGATTTTCAATCGACGAAGTTCGCATCGAACGCAAAACCGCCAAAAAAGAAATTGAAACATCTGGTTTTGCAGTCGCTGTTATCGAAACAAAAGAAGCTTCATTAAGAAATTTAACGACAAACGAATTATTGGACCGTGCTGTAGGTGTGCGTGTTCGTCAAAATGGTGGTGAAGGATCTCCGATTGATTACAATTTAAATGGTATGTCCGGTAGCACAATAGGTATATTTTTAGATGGGTTGGAGATTTCAACCTATGGTTCTTCATTCAATCTTAACAATATTCCTCCAGCGATGATTGAGCGTATTGAAGTATACAAAGGTGTGTTGCCATCACATCTATCGGGTAATTATATCGGAGGAGCAATAAATGTGGTGATGAAAAAAGACGCTTCTGCCAACAACATTACCGCTGCGGTTTCGTATGGCTCCTTCAACACCTATCGTGCTGATATATCAGGGATGTATCGTAATCAAAAATCTGGATTTACAACACGGTTATCTGGATTTTACAGTCATTCAGACAATAATTATGAAATGTGGGGTAAATTTTCTAAATACACCACTTCAGGGGGTAATACCATCAGATACAATAAAACACGTAGACCAAATGACAAATTTGAAACAATAGGTGGACGCTTTGAATTTGGATTTACGGATGTCAAATGGGCAGATCAATTTTTTGTTGGTTACAATATTTCGGACTCTTACAAAGATATACCTCATGGACTGACTATGACACGTGCTTACAAAGGACGCTTTAACGAATATCAAGCGCACGTACTGAATTTAAACTATAATAAAAGGAATCTATTCGTTGATGGTTTATCATTGAATGTAAATGCTGCAAGAAGCTATCGGAATACCTACCTACAAGATACCGTTAGCCAAAAGTATAACTGGGCACGTGAAGGGAGTGATTCTTATGAATTAGAATTGATGCTTGCTCCCCCTAACAGTCAGGGCGAAGTACTTCCATATCCACATGAACTAGGTCGAGGACAACAAGGCGAAGCTGTAATTTCAGATATTGACCGTACAATCACCAACATACGATCGAATCTTGCTTATAGCCTATTTTCAGGACATCGTGTTTCACTTAACCACAAATACGAATCCACGACCAGAGATGATAAGGATTTATTAAAACCAGAACGAAGTAAATGGATTACCCAAAGCGATGTAAACAACCATATTTTCGGTGTAAACTATGAAGCTGAAACATTCAACGGAAGATTAAGAACTAATTTCTTTGGAAAATATGGCATCTATAATACGGTTCAAAACATTCCAGTAAGCGAGACGAATGGCGAAATGATTTACACAAATAAAAAGACGACACGTGATAATAGCGGTTTTGGCGGAACAGCTTCATATGAAGCATTTAAAAATGCTTATTTAATAGTATCTGCCGAAAAATCATTTATCATGCCTACAGAACGTCACATATATGGAGCTCCAGAAGAAAACTTATTGCCCAATGAAAATATCTTACCTGAGTTAGCAATAAATTACAACTTAGGAACTAGATATACTATATCTCACTGGAATAAACACAAATTATCCATCTATGGCAACTTCTTTTGGAGAAATGGATATGACAAAATAATCCAACAAACAAGAACAGAGGAAGTGTTACCAGGTCGTGAAAATCAAATTGAAGATATTCAAGTTACCCAATTCGTGAATTTAGAGAAAACGCAGGCAATAGGATTTGAGGCAGAACTAAATTATATATACAATAATAAGTTAAATGCCGTTTTTAACATATCGAAGTTCAATTCCCTATTTAAAGTAAAAAATGATGACTGGGGTAATCCACATGCGCTTTATAATTTACAAGTTCCCAATGAGCCATTTTTCACAATGAATGCGAACGTACAGTACCGAATTAACAATCTAATACAAAAAAAGTCCGTTGTAAATGTGTACTACAACATGGGTTATGTGGCCCCTTTTAAAACCATTTGGTACGATTCAGATTGGTTTACGACACCTACACAGTTTACACATGATATCGGAATAAATTACAGGGTACCAAAATCAAATATTGTCATCAGTTTGGATAGCAAAAACATTTTTAACTCTGAAGTATACGACAACTTTGGCGTTCAAAAACCAGGAAGAGCCTTTTACGTAAAATTAAACTATACTATAAATAATTTTAAATAATATAAATATGAGAAATAATATATTCAGAACACTAGTTTTCAGTAGCGCAATAGCTATAGGAACATTATCAAGTTGTGAGAAAACAAATGACGAAGGACCTAATTTTTTGACTGGACCAGATCTTGGCACAAGACAATTTATTACACTAACAGGCGCATTCCCTGATGCCGAAGGTGAAGCAGGTAATGGTGGAACAAGAGCTTTAGCGATCTCACTAGCTGATGCCGAAAATCCAAATTTTGAAGCAAATGTGTTCGCAAATGGTTATACATTGCGCTCTCAACGTACTGCACGCGTACAAGGTTCTCCAAATGGAAACTTTTTATATAATATTCAGTATACTGGTGATGATGGTGGTATCTTCAACAAGTACCACGTACAAGGTGGTAAAAACTTTATTGATACCCGCGAAGAGGTAAACACTGAACCTATTTTAGGTAATGCTCCGCGTTGGGTAATTGCTGCGAACGGCATCGGTGTTGGTGTATATGCTTCCGCAAAGGTACAAGGAACTGCAGAAGGTGCTGGCGCTGACTTCGTAGATGTGAAAAGTACAGCAAAAATTTTGGCATTAGACTTAGATAATCCGACAATCTTACGTCAGACAGAATTTACTATTCCGTTTACTGAAGCTCAAACTAAAGCGGGCTATCAAATTGGACGTATTGACGTACCAATCTTAAATGCTGCTAAGAACAAAGTTTTTATTGGTTGTAACTTAACGAAGGTTGACATAACTAAAAAATCTACCGTTAATAATAATGGTGTTCAAACTTGGGCAACAACTAACCCTGGTAGAGAATTAGGTACAGCTACTTTGGTTGTTGATTACCCGAGCCTAGCCAATCCAAAGTTAATATATTCTGGAGTAAGTAAAACTAACAATCACTCGTATCGTACGATGACGCAATGGATAGGGTCTAATGGTGATATTTACCAAGCAACTGCAACTGGAGGTTCTCAAATATTGAAAATTTCAGCAAGCACAAATACCTATGATGATTCTTATAATTTTGATTTAAAGACCGCCTTAGGTTCTTCTGATAATATTGCAATCCGAGCTTGGAGACTAATCAAAGACGATGTTGGCTTAGTATTATATACAATTACTGGCACAGACGGAGGTTATTTAGCGCTAGTCGATTTGAAAGCTAAAACAGCTAGTAAATTGACTACTGAGCAAGAGTCAAATATTGGATTTAGTGGACGATCTGCCAATACAAGCACTGGTGTAACTGCTATGGTGGGCACGTTTGGACAGTTCCAAAACATTGGTGTATACGGCGACAATTTTTATGTACCATTGACTCCAAATGGCTTAGATGGTAACCTTTATATAATCAACTACAAAACAAAAGCTATTACCAAAGGTGCAAAATTGAAAAACCAATCAGGTAGCTTTTATTTAGGTGCTTATTAATTAAGCATAACCCTAACAATAAAACCTCGACTATTTATCGAGGTTTTATTGTTATATCTCCCTATTACTAGTAACTAGTGACCATATTATCAATATAGCTACTTCTGGCGTTCAAATAAGCTTTTAGTCTGCCTACTTCTTGAGCAAAGTCCTTCCCTTTTTTCCAAATTTGCTCGTCTTTGGCTTTGGATTCATTAATCATCTCTGCATATTCATCTATGAAGGTCATTAATTGCGCAAAATGATTTGTTTTATAATTCTGCCAATGTGTTTTAAAGGCTTTTTTTACTTCAGTATCCTCCAATAATCGTTGGAAAAAGCGTGATCCAATATTGTTGTTTGACCAAAAAAATGCGCGTCCAGGATTTGTGAAATGGTTTCCAGCCCCTTCAAAACCATACGCCCAATCAAAATCCCAAATTGGTCCGAAACTATATTTACCATTGGGAACTTTGTGGATATAAGTACTTTTAGGATGGTTTAACTCTTCATTACCTGTCAAAATATACACCAATAAATACTTAGCAAAAACATTTATATCTAATTTATCACGGTAACCATTATCTGGAAAATTGGAAGAAAAAATCAAGTTTTCTAACTTTTCAAAATCGGCTTTAATTGGTGCGACTTCGCTCTGTTCTTTCAGATCAGGAGACTTAATCATCACCGGAAGGTTATAGTTGGTACTTCTAAATTTAAATTCCTCATCATAATAGGTATCTAATTCAAACAAGTATCCCTCCTTCGTCACATTGATTCTATTGTCGGCCACCTCCAAATGTTGGGTCAATACATAACTACCTTTATAATTGCCATTTATTGTCAAGTCCACCGGAATGATATCGTTGGTAAAAGGCACTTTCAAATCACGACCAATACGCATAGCGACGGCGTTACACATCAAACTCGGATCTAAGAAATTGGCCAATAACACCCAGTTTCTTGCCTCTGGCAATCCTAGTACAGATGCTTTCGTCTTCAAACGTAACCGGTAAGGTTTCTTTGGTTGTTGCCAAGTCGAATTTCCTCGTCCTCGAATTTCAGTTGGAGCATAAAAATCAGAATACAGGTCTTTGCCCAAAATCGAAACAGTACCATTCAGGTATTTCTCCTTTTCCACGACTTCTTCCTGATTATCTATTTCCACATACATATGTGGTATTGTGATATTATTTGTTAAAGTAAGCTGTACCGTAATTTCCTTTTTAGTACCCTTCGCGCCTACAAAGCTATATTTAACAGGTTGAGAAAAATCCCGTACAGTTACGCCACTTACCTGCTCTATTCCATCTACCAAAACCTTTTGAGCATTGCTTTTAAAGGTTGGAATCAAATTTTTGGCAAATAATTTCTTAACATTACCTGAATAAAGATCGTTTTGCAAAGTAAGAATAAGGTCTGCAGACAAAGAAGGATTTTTATCTGCTGAAAAATAAAATTCAGAAATTTCAATTATTTCTTCTTCATCAACAGTATCTGTATCGGTTGGAGGTTTAGAACAGGATGAAAATGTAATAAAAAGACATATAAAATACACCCATGAATTCTTGTAGATGCTCATAAATTTAGTAAATAAAAGAAGCTGTAAGATAACACTTTATGATGAAATTGGATTAACATTTTTTCAATATAGTAGGCGTTAAAAAATTTACTACACTTAATTATAAACCTGAATTCGATTATTAATTCTATTTAAAATTGCAATCATGGTGGTAAATGTTTGTATTTAAGTATCTGAAATTCAAATATTTAACAATACACCAGACCATA
>NZ_JAAKGQ010000042.1:0-31853 GCF_011043515.1 Sphingobacterium sp. SGL-16
TTAAAGCTTAATTTAAGATACAAAAAAAGGAGTAGAAAATGCACTTTCCACTCCTTTTTTTTTGGCCCAATATAAAAGGGGACTTTTTCAGTGCCCTCCTTTAAAGCACTGCTATTTTTTTCCCTATTTTGTTAGGTGATTTTTCGGCTTATTTTTCTGCACCGGGAGATACATTTGCTTCTCCCATTGCAATTTCGGTTAATAGCTCATCTGTTTCTTTTTCCTCAGCTAAAATTTCTTTTAAAATAGCTGCAGCTTCTGAATGGCCCATCAAATCCGAAAAAGTTACTAAGCATCCGTATGATGCAATTTCGTAATGTTCTACTTTTTGTGCTGCTGTAATTAATGCGGCATCCAACACTTCAGGACTATCTTCAAATTCCTCAGCAATTTCGTCAGCCTCTTCTAATAGACCTTCCATTGCTTTACATTTTTTGCCACGAGCTGTAATTCCCAAATTACTGAAAACTTCTTTCAAGCGCTCAATTTGATTTTCTGTTTGTTGATAATGCGTATCAAAAGCTTCTTTTAATGTTTCGCTTTGTGCTGCTTTTGACATTTTTTTCAAACCTTTTAATAATTGTCTTTCTGCACCTAACATATCTTTTAGTCCGTCAACCAATAATTCATGTAAGTGTGCATTTTTCATTCCCTCTTGTTGTTTCGAAGTTGCCATAATTTTTATTTTTTTAATTGTGTTTACGCTACTAACCTCTGAAATTGAAATGAGTTTAGTTTTTAGGAAGAACAGGTATTTGTTTATTATCTCTACGTATTTGGTTCGTTAGATACCAGAATAAATACATACAATTTTAATATATGTGATTTACGGCTCAATAATTGTATAAAAAAATCCTAAATTAGATTATATTTGTATTTTTAAATCCTTGTTATGCGATACGATTTGCTTAGAGAAGTATTGACTCTCTTGGAGTCCTTTGAAACTTCCAATCATAATGATTCCTATCCTTTGAGTGGTGACGGATTTATGCAATGGATTATTGACACTAAATCAGATTCCATTTCATCAAATATAGAATGGGAAGGCAAAGCAAACGGTCGTTCCGTGGAAAGTGTCATCAGCACTTTATTAGTGCATATGAATAAATACGCAAAAAATTACTCCAAATCTGCTATTCACGAATCACAATTCTCTACGCAGGATGAATTTATTTATCTTATTACATTAAATTCGTTTGGCGCCATGTCTAAAACAGAACTTATTCGTCGCAATAAAATGGATAAGCCAACAGGAATGCAAATCATTAATCGCTTAATAAAATGTGGTTGGACGATTCAAATCGATTCTACTAAAGATAAGCGAAGTAAAATCTTAGAAATTACCGAAGAAGGAAAAACTTATCTAAATCACAAAATGGATGATATCCGTAAAGCAACTAAAATAGTGACAGCAGATCTTACCGAGAAAGAAAAATTAGAATTGGCTCGTCTGCTATCCAAAATGGACAAATTCCATCAAAAAATTTATAATCAAAATATTAGCCAGGAAGAATTGCTAAAACTAGCGTACGAAAACTATACTATTGCGAATAAGCATAATTAAACCACTATTTTAAATTTATTGTAAATCAATTCAAACTATTTTAATAAAAAATGGTTTATCTTATATAACACCTTGTTTTTAATAGTACAATTATATACTTTTATAAAACAAAAAGGTTTATTTTAAAACTAATGATCACCTCAAAACAAAATCATAAAAAAGTAGCAATTCTAGGAGCAGGATTTTCAGGTCTTTCTGCAGCATGTTATGCAGCAAAAAAAGGATATGAAGTTCAAGTTTTTGAAAAACATGCCATAGCTGGAGGAAGAGCACGTCAATTTACCACGTCAAATGGTTTTACCTTTGATATGGGACCAAGTTGGTATTGGATGCCTGATGTGTTCGAAGATTTTTTTAAAGATTTTGGATATAGAACTTCCGATTTTTACGAATTAAAATCCTTACATCCTCAATTTGAAATTATCTTCGAAAAAGATAAAGTTCAAATTCCCGAAAAATATGAGGATCTAAAAATCTTGTTTGAAAGTTTTGAGGGAGGTGCTGCCCAAAAGTTGGATACATTTATGTTAGCGGCAAAGCATAAGTATGAAGTGGGCATGAAACAATTTATCCATAAACCCTGCCACAGCTGGACTGAATTTGCTTCATTACAAATTCTTAAAAATGCGACAAAACTGGACTTGCTTAGCAATTTTGACGACTACGTAGCTAAATTCTTTCATGATCCTAAAATTAAAATGATAATGGAGTTTCCAGTTATTTTCTTGGGAGCTGCACCATCCAATATTCCTGCCTTATATAGTTTGATGAATTATGGTGGCTATGCATTGGGAACTTGGTATCCTATGGGCGGATTTTACGAGGTTATTAAAGCAATGCAAAAGGTAGCCGAGAATCTTGGTGTTAAGTTTCATTTTGAATCTGAAATAAATTCAATAAAAACTGTAGGGAATCAGGCACAAGCTATTCAGGTAAATGGCGAAGAACTCCTTTTTGACGAAGTAATAAGTTCAATCGATTACCACCACACTGAAAAACTTTTACCTATAGATAGAAGAAATTACGATGATAAATATTGGAATACTAGAACCTTTGCCCCTTCATGTTTAATTTTTTATTTAGGTGTAAAAGGAAAAATTGAAAATCTAAAACATCATACATTATTTTTTGAGCATGAACTAGATAATCATATTGATGATATCTATGTACACAAAAAATGGCCTGAAAAACCTTTGTTCTATGTCTGCTGTCCATCAAAAACTGATCCCTCAGTTGCTCCCGAAAAGGATGAAAATTTATTCTTGTTGCTTCCTGTAGCAAACGATATTGAGGACAATGAAGAAATGAGAGACAAGTACTTTAAAGAGATGCTTGCCCGCATAGAGAAGCATACTGGAACTTCTAATTTAGAGAGCCGCATAATTTACAAAAAGAGTTATTGTGTCAACAATTTCAAAGAAGATTACAATGCCTACGGAGGAAATGCTTACGGGTTAGCCAACACGCTAAAGCAAACAGCTATCTTCAAACCAGCTATCCGAAATAAGAAATTAAAAAACTTACATTATACGGGTCAGTTGACTGTACCTGGACCTGGGGTACCTCCGTCAATTATATCAGGAAAAATAGTTGCAAACGAAATTTAATAAGCTAAGCTATGAAAACAATTTATGACAATCTAGCCTACCAGATTAGTAAATGTACGACACAAACGTACAGCACCTCATTTTCATTGGGTATCAAAGCATTAGACCACAAATTACGTCCAGCAATTTATGCAATTTATGGATTTGTGCGCTTAGCCGATGAGATAGTAGACAGCTTTCATGGATATGATCAAGCGACATTATTAAATCAATTAATCAGCGAAACAAATGAAGCGCTGGAAAAGAAGATTTCTATCAATCCTATTATTCAATGCTTCCAGGAGACAGTACACAAATACAGCATTGATAAAAAGTTAATCGATCAATTTTTACATAGCATGTCCATGGATTTGGATAAAGTAACGTACACCAAAGCAAACTATGATGAATATATCTTAGGTTCTGCTGAGGTGGTTGGCTTAATGTGCTTGCACGTTTTTGTAGAAGGAGATTTGAAAAAATATGAAGAATTAAAGCCTTTTGCAATGAAATTGGGAAGTGCTTTTCAAAAAATTAATTTCCTGCGTGATCTTAAAGACGATTATTATACATTAGGACGTTTTTATTTTCCTAATTTAGACTTCATTACCTTCAACGATGACACGAAAAGAATAATTGAAAAAGAAATTGAAGGCGAATTTAAAGAAGCACTTGTGGGGATTAAAATGCTACCTAATTCATCAAAATTTGGAGTCTATCTTGCCTATCGTTATTATTGGTCTTTATTCAAAAAAATTAGAGTAAAATCTAGTGGTGATATTTTACAAAAACGTACCAGCGTTCCAAATACGGAGAAAATGTATTTAATGATGGAATCCTACTGGAATTTGAAAATGGATAGAATATGAAGATAATTGTCTTATTTATTTTTTTAAAATCATTTTCTGCATTTAGCGAAGATAAATTCCAGCAGTACAGAAAGAATTTAGCCTTAGCGCCAACTAATAAAGAAGTATGTTTTCTCATGATTAAAGACTTAGAAAACAAACCTTCAGACGCAAAGATATTAGGTTACTTAGGAGCATTTACGATGATCAAAGCAAACCATCAGATTAATCCGATTCAGAAATTATCTTCTTTCAATTCAGGAAAGAAACTACTAGAAAAAGCTATTCAGCAAAATTCTACGGATGTGGAACTTCGATATATACGCTACGCGATACAATTATCTATTCCAAAATTCTTAGGATACAATGCTGAATTAGCAACAGATAAAAAGATGATGCACAACTATTTAGCAACAAGCGAAACTGCTTTACAAGCTGATATTAAAGAATTATTAAAAGTAAAATAACAATGAATATACTGACCGTAATTCTGACTTTTATTTTCATGGAACCGATTACCTGGTTCATTCACAAATACGTGATGCATGGATTCCTGTGGTCATTGCATAAAGATCACCACGATCATAGTCACGAAGGAGCATTTGAGAAAAATGACTATTTCTTCTTTATATTTTCCATTCCTGCTATCCTTCTTTTCTATTTCGGTAGTCGTGATGGTCTTACATTTCCGTTCTTCTTAGGATTAGGAATTACTTTATATGGAATAGCTTATTTCTTTGTACATGATATATTTATACATCAACGTATTAAAATACTAAGAGACACAAATTCTCCTTATCTATTAGCCATACGTCGCGCACATAAACAACATCACAAACATGTGCAAAAAAAAGATGGAGAGTGTTTTGGTTTTTTATTTGTGCCGATTAAGTACTTTAAAATCTACTTTAAAAATTCATGATAGCCTATACATATATATTAATTAACTTCTTGACGATTATTATCTGTTTCGTTTTTTCGTTTGACCAAAGAATCAGATTTGACCGTTATTTCAAACCATTTTTAATGGCAAGTGTCCTTGTTGCCATTCCGTTTATATTGTGGGACGTGTGGTTCACAGCACATGGTGTATGGTGGTTTAACAAGACATATACGCTGGGAATTGATCTTTTTAATCTTCCCTTGGAAGAATGTTTATTTTTTATCTGTATTCCCTTCAGCTGCGTATTCACCTATTATTGCCTTACCAAGTTTTTCAATTTAGACTGGGCAAATGGTTTTAATAATATTATTGTTTTCATCACAGTAATAGTTAGCGCTGTTGTGGCATTAAAATTTCACGACCGTACATACACCTTAGTGACAGCCATAGCCACAATTGCTACCATGGTTTATTTACATTTCATCAACAAAAAGGAATGGATTGGAGAAGCTTCTTTAATTTATTTTATTTTGATGGCAGGATTCTTGCCCGTAAATGGTGTATTAACGGGTACAGGGTTAGAGTCACCAATTGTAAATTACAATTCAGAGGAATTCCTTAATATCCGAATAGGAACAATTCCTATTGAAGATGCAGTCTACGGATATGTAATGATTCTTTGGAATTTATTTTTCTTCAAAAAGTTCGCTGCGCGCACACAAGTAAAAGTGAAATCTTATGGGTAAAGAAAGAAATCATGTCGTCTTAGTCGACACACAAAATAAAGTTCTAGGGACCATGGACAAATATGAAGCACACATTAAAGGTGCTTTACATCGTGCCTTCTCCATATTCATCTTCAATGAAAAAGGCGAACTTCTATTACAACAGCGTGCTACTGGTAAGTATCATGGAGCTAACCTGTGGACAAATACTTGCTGTTCACATCAACAAATCAATGAAAACACATTGGATGCCGCAAAGGATAGATTGGCTTATGAGATGAATATGTCTGCAAATTTGGAAGAACTATTTACGTTTATCTACCATGCCAAAGTAGAAAATAACCTAATCGAACATGAACTTGATGTAGTGCTTTTTGGAATAAGCAACTCAGAACCACATCCAAATCCAGAAGAAGTACAAGCCTATAAATGGATCAATACAGAAAAACTGGAAAGTTGGATGAACAAACATCCCGAACAATTCACTTATTGGTTCAAAGATGTATGGCACCGTGTGAAAGATCATATGTTACAGACCATAGATATAGATTAAAAATAAAACAGACAATGTCAGAAATTTGTGAATTCGAAAAGTAGAGAAAATAAAATTAAAAAGGCATTGAATAAATCAATGCCTTTTTACTTTTATTTTCACATAAGCTATTCACTTTGATCTTGAATATCTCCCATTTTCGGAAGATCACGTAAATCAAAAGGTGTTTCTTGATAAACATAATAGTTCAACCAATTGTTGAATAGTAAATTTGCGTGACTGGTCCAACGTACCACGGGCTCTTGCGAAGGATCATTATTTCTGTAATAGTTGTGAGGAAGTTTAATATCCGCACCCTTTTCCACATCGCGAACATATTCCTCATGCAAAGTATAAGGATTGTATTCCGAATGACCTGTCAAATAAAACTCACGTCCACCTCTTGAACTCAATATAGCAATACCTGCTTCTGGAGATTCAGAAAGAATACGTAGTCCTGCTTTTGACAATACGTCATCACGCTCGATCGTCGTGTGTCGGCTATGTGGAATATAGAATTCATCGTCAAATCCTCTGAATAATGGATGTTTTTTATCAGAAGCAGCATGTTGAAATACGCCAAACAATTTATTTTCCAATGGCACTTTTTCTACACCATAGAAGTGATACAATGCAGCTTGAGAAGCCCAACAAATATATAAGGATGATGTGACATGCGTACGCGCCCAATCAAAAATTTTGACTAGCTCATTCCAGTAATTAACTTCTTCAAAAGGAAGCATTTCTACTGGAGCTCCCGTTACTATCAAACCATCATAAAACTGTTCGGAAACTTCATCAAAGTTTTTATAGAACATTTCCAAATGTTCTTGAGGTGTATTTTTGGAAACATGCGTTTCTAAACGCAAGAATTCCATTTCTACCTGCAAAGGATTATTTGACAGCAAACGTATAAAATCTGTTTCTGTTGAAATTTTAAGAGGCATCAGATTCAACACAAGTAAGCGCAACGGTCTAATATCTTGTTCGTTGGCGCGCAAACTACTCATGACAAAAATATTCTCACGTTTTAACAGTTCTATCGCTGGCAAATTATCGGGTATCTTTACTGGCATCTTATTCTTTTCCTCCTACTGTTTAGGTCTTATACTATCTAAAAAATCTCTGTCCGAGAATTGAGCTGCCAAATTACAACTTATACTTGTTTATAAAAAATTACAAGCTATTTTTTTAATAATATGATTTCTAGTAAACTTTAAAATTTTACAAAAAGTTAATTTGTTCCTCCGTACTTTCTTCTTAGCTTCGCACTAACGAAAATTCTACACTATGCGCTCTTATACCAAGATATTAGCATTACTGGTTGTAGCAAGTACATTTACATATTGCCGCACACCACAATATTCCCTCCAACAGGAGAAAATAAACTACAAAGTCGATAACAGTATTGCTGAAGACACGGCAATCGTCAACTATTACATTCCATTCAAACATAAGCTGGAAAACGAAATGAATCGTGTGATTGGTTATACAGAATATAGCCTTACACGCAGCCGTTCGCAAGTTGAGACTTCTGCCGGTAATTTTTTTACCGATGCATTATTGGAAATCGGAACGTTACAAGATCCTAACGCACAAGTAGCTTTGGCTACTAAAGGCGGAATCCGCGCTGATATCAAACAAGGAAATGTAACTGTAGGCAATGTGTTTGAGTTAATGCCCTTTGAAAATGCAGTGACAATCCTAGAAATATCCGGTGAAGATATGAATACCTTATTGCATTTTATTGCTAAAACTGAAGGTCAACCTGTATCGGGTTTGAAAATGGATATTAAAGCCGGTAAACCGATAAATGTCTTTATTGCCAATCAGCCCTTTGATATCGACAAAACCTACAAACTTGTAACCTACGATTACCTAGCCAATGGGGGTGATTATATGGAAGGATTAAACAATCCTATCAAGCGTACTGATACTGGAATCATTGTACGAAAAGGCTTGATAGATTATATAGAGAAATTAACAAAAGAGGGTAAAACCATAAATACACAAATAGATGGAAGAATTAAAGTCATTAAATAGAAGAAATTTCTTAAGAAATTTAAGTGTTCTAGGTGGTGCATTAGCTGTGAGCCAACTTCCACAATTTGTTCAGGGAAGACCATCAAAAGAAATTAAAATCACCGTCTTACATACAAACGATGTACACAGTCGAATTGAGCCTTTTCCCATGGACGGTTCTCGTCTTCAAGGCTTAGGCGGTGTGGCAAGGCGCAGTACATTGATTCGTAAAATCCGTGAGGAAGAGAAAAATGTACTCTTATTTGACGCGGGAGATATGTTTCAAGGTACTCCTTATTTTAATTTGTTTGACGGAGAAGTTGAATTAACTTTAATGTCCAAATTAAAATACGACGCAGGTACTTTTGGAAATCATGAATTTGATAACGGTATAGCAGGAATTCTAAAACATTTTGATAAAGCAAAATTTCCTTTCCTCACAGCTAATTACGACTTTTCGCAAACTGCATTAGCGGGTAAAACCAAAGACTATGTTATTTTTGAGCGAGAAGGAATCAAAATAGGTGTTTTTGGACTTGGCGTGGACATTGAAGGCTTAGTCGACAAGAAAAACTATGCAGGAATGCGTTATTTAGATCCTATCGCTGTAGCGAACAAGATTGTCCCCACGTTAAAAAGCAAACACAAATGTGATATTGTTATTTGTCTTTCGCACTTAGGTTATACCTATGAAGAGGATAAAGTATCGGATTTACGTTTGGCGGCAGCTACCAAAGACATTGACTTAATCATCGGCGGTCACACACACACCTTATTAGAAAAGCCAACTGAGGTAAAAAATGCAGCAGGCAAAATTACAATAGTAAATCAAGCTGCAACAGGCGGAGCTGTCTTAGGACGTATTGATTTTATTTTCAATCCTAAGACCAAAGAAAAGAAAATTGCATATAACAATTATTTATTGAACCAAGATTTAGCGTAATAATAAGTAAAAATTCAAAAGTAAAAAGGATAAATTTTATTGCTTTTACATCAATTCTAAAAGGTATCATTTTATAATATTAAAATTAGAAACTACATAAAAAATTAAAGTAAATTAGTTTTGAAGTCTATTTTTCAAGTATATATAAATTCTTACAAGGGACTATCACCTGCTGCATGGTTGTTGGCACTTGTCATGTTGATAAACCGGACAGGCTCGATGGTTATTCCTTTTCTTGGGATGTATATGTCCTCAGAATTAGGCTTCTCCAAAACACAGATTGGATTAGTATTGGGTTGTTTCGGTCTTGGTTCAGTATGTGGCTCATGGTTCGGGGGCTGGCTAACAGATAGATTTGGAAGTTTCAAAGTGCAGGCTATGAGCCAGATTGCTGTTATTCCATTATTCTTGATTTTACCAGGTTTTAGAACATTTGAGACTTTAGCTCCAATGATTTTTTTACTAACTATGGTAGCTGATATTTTCAGACCAGCCAACTCGGTATCTGTAGCACGTTATGCGAAGCCTGAAAATATTACTAGAGCCTATTCTTTAAACCGAATGGCGGTTAATTTAGGTTTTTCCATAGGTCCGGCATTGGGCGGATTCTTAGCTTCAATTTCTTACAATTGGATTTTCTATGGTAATGCACTAGGTGCGGCAGTAGCTGTATTCGTTTTTATTTATTTCTTCAGAAATCGCACTCAAAATCAAGCGCCAATTAAGGCAGAAGAGACTAAACCCAAACCAAAAGAGCGCAACGCGTATACGGACGGACTCTTCGTCATATTCAACATTTTATGTTGTATATTCTCGATGGGATTTTTGCAATTGCTAAGCACACTTCCTTTATTCTACAAAGACGTTTATGCATTAGATGCTGGACAGATTGGGTTATTGTTGGGATTTAGTGGCTTCGTTATTGTAATATTCGAAATGGTATTGGTTCATTTCGTAGAACATCGTTTTTCAGTGCGACAAGTAATGGTTTGGGGAACAGCTATCACCGCCCTATCCTATTTTATGCTAAATGTAGATTTTGGTATTATTTGGTTGTATATGGCGATGTTTATCCTTTCGACAGGCGAAATGTTGACCTTACCCTTTATGGCTACCATTTCCATCAAAAGAGCAGGATTGCATAATCAAGGGGCTTATATGGGATTTAATTCTTTAGCTTTTGCGGCAGCCAATATATTTTCACCTTATTGCGGTACTTACTTAGCTGAACATTTTGGGTACAATGTATTATGGACAGTAGCGGGTACGACTTTACTTACCGCTTCTTTAGGATTTTATTGGATAATCAGCCGAATGAAAGTTTAATTGGCGATATAGCTCAGATAAAAAGACATAACCTATTAAATACGTTAATAGCTAGGTTTGGAGCTTCCTTCATGAATGACAATGAGCGTTAAAAAAATCTTATCCTACATTACGTTCATAGGGAACGCGTGTCAGAATAGAACGACCCAAAGTAATCTCATCTACGTATTCTAATTCCCCTCCGAAAGCAATACCACGAGCAATGGTGCTTACCTGCACATTAAATTCTTTCAATTTTCGGTACAAGTAAAATATCGTAGTATCGCCTTCCATCGTCGCAGATAAGGCTAAAATTACTTCTTTGACATCTCCAGCACGAAGACGCTGTAACAATCCTTCAATTTTCAAATCAGAAGGTCCTACACCGTCCATAGGAGAAATCAATCCACCTAAGACATGGTACACACCTTGATATTGGTTTGTATTTTCTATCGCCATCACATCACGTGTATCCTCGACCACACAGATGGTAGATTTATCACGCTTCACAGAAAGACATATTTCACAGACTTCATCGTCTGAGATATTATAACATTCTTTGCAATATTGAATTTTTTCCTTTAAAAGATTCAACGACTGGGTAAAACGAGTTACTTCCGCGTCCTGTTGCTTCAAAAGGTGCAACACCAAACGCAAAGCTGTCTTCTTCCCTACTCCAGGCAGACGACCAAACTCCTCCACAGCATTTTCTAATAGTTTAGATGAAAAATTCATTGTACAAAGGTAACTATTTTTTCTGTCAGACAAGTATCAAGATATACGCAAACGAACGACGAGTATGGAACAAAATTTGTAATATTACTGCGATGAAACCGACAATTGAAATTGAATATTGCCCCAAATGTGGCTGGCTTTTGCGCGCTACTTATATGGCTCAAGAATTATTAACTACCTTCCAAGAAGAAGTCTATGGCGTCACATTAATACCTTCTGAAGTGGCAGGACGTTTTCAGATTCGTACGAGCGACCAAATTATTTTTGATCGTAAACGCGAAGATGGTTTTAAAGACATAAAAATAATTAAGCAGCTGGTTCGTGACCAGATTTGTCCAGACAAAAGTCTGGGACATTCTGATAGAAAGGCTTAAATTATTATAGAAAAATAAAAATTGTCGCACCATTTTCATCCAGAGAAATTGGTTAAAATTATTATATTGCAATTATCAGATAGAGAGAATTATTATGACGGGAGAAAACAGAATTAGAAATTCATTCGCCAACAAAACCTGGCAAGAAATAAAAGTAAAAGACTCTTGGCAGATTTTCAAAATCATGTCGGAGTTTGTAGATGGCTTTGAAAAATTAGCTAAAATCGGACCTTGTGTCTCAATTTTTGGATCTGCTCGTACTCCAGAAGACCACAAATATTACCAAATGACCGTAAAAATTGCGAGTCTTCTAGCCGAAAAAGGTTATGGAGTAATTTCAGGTGGTGGCCCCGGTATTATGGAAGCTGCTAACCGTGGTGCACATGGTGTAGGTGGTAAATCCGTAGGTCTTAACATCGAATTACCTTTTGAGCAATTCCACAACAAATACATTGACCGCGATAAACTATTGGAGTTTAATTACTTCTTTGTACGCAAGGTCATGTTTATGAAATATTCACAGGGATATATCGTGATGCCCGGAGGATTTGGAACGATGGATGAGTTATTCGAGGCGATTACATTGATTCAAACAGGTAAAATTGCGCGTTTCCCTATCGTATTGGTCGGATCTGATTATTGGGGAGGTTTGTTGGAATGGGTAGAAAAAACGATGCTTACCAACGCTTACATTTCAGAAGAAGACTTGAAACTTTACAGAATCGTTGACACCGCCGAAGATGCAGTTGAACATATCTTCAGATTCTACGACAAGTATTTATTGAAACCAAACTTCTAGAATTTACAGCAATCTTACTTCATAAAAAATGCTTCCAAAATTGGAAGCATTTTTTGTTTGTGCTATGAAATTAAAATTGAAAGTACTAGATTTCATGATAACGATTAGCACGTCTGAATGTACCTAAGTCGTTGAAACGTACACCATGTTTGCGCATAATCTCATGTGCCTTCTTGTGTGCAATATGACGGATATAAAAAGTCTCATTAACTACAAAATGATGTATCGCATGGGTCCATCCAAAGAAAAAACAAAACAATTGAAATGGATAAGTCCACCATACTGTCAATACCTGTGTTTGCTCAATGACATTACCTTGCTCCACATCACCAAAATAATGCAGATTGGAAGTGATAAAATGCAAACAGAATTGACGTAATAAATTTGGCAATAAGACAATATAAATAATAGGATTACACCAGGTCAGTATATTTTTAATAGCATCAGGCATTACCCAATTCAGCTGATATTTATCATGTAAGAAATCTAAAAAGATATCCGTAAAGAATACATACAAAATTACGTGAGACAATATGGTAAAGGGAATTAACCCAAATACACCACTTAATTTCAGTTTTTTAGCCGTTTGGAATTTCAGGTTACCTTTATCTACTTCACGTTTAATATCGCTAAATAATCCTACGACACGCAATAGATTACCAATTACCAAATCTGGTGTAAATAACAACCTTTTCAAAGACCATTTTTCGCCATTGGTTACCCCTCTCTCTTCCACATCATGTGGAGTTCCAGAAAACTTATGGTGATGATAATGTAATACCCTTCTAAACCATGGATTTAATGTCAATGGACGCACTAACCAGACAAACAACAACATAATATTGTGTACAATCCGGTTATTTTTGAAATAGATAAAATGAATAAGATCATGCTCCAGCTCATGCAATACCCCAAATAAAAAGGCATTTCCTAATATCAAAGCCCAAGCTGGAATCATATCCACGTACCACAGATAACCCAAACCAGCACTAAAAAGAAGGCAGCTGATAAATATGGAAAAGCCGATAAAATTTTGATATTTAAGAACAGGATATTTTGCTTTTAATGTTTTATATGAAGCAATAATTTCCTTTTTAATAATATTTGTTTTCTGTTGATGTGTCACCCCAAATCAAAGTTGATGTATACAAAACTACCTAATAAAACTCACAACATCTTCATATTAACGTAACATAAACGTAGAATGTCCTCATATAATAAGTTTAAGGCAGTTTACACCAGTTATTATTAATCGGCTAGCCCAAAAGTCCAAAGAAGCGCCTTCTCCTTTGTTGCTCTAAAGATGGTGTTATGCTTTTCTTTTGGTTCATCCGAGTAATGCCATTTCAGCTTTTTAACAGTATTTGCCTTCAAAATCTGTGCAAGTTCATTCGTGTGGATAGAAATATCTTCCGCACTTGAACCAGCAAACCACAAATCTGTTGAGTCGGCTAGATCAGAAAGTGAAGTTGCATTTCGATTTAAAAAATGATTATTCCACCACAAAGAGGGATCAAAAGCAATATAGTGAGTAAATAAAGTAGGTTCTGTAAAAAATGTTTCCATCACAAAAAGACCTGCTAAGGATTCTCCAATTATACCTCTTTCTGCACGGGTGCGGTATCTTTTATCGATCTCTGGAATTAATTCTTGCTTTATAAAAGCTCTAAATTTCTCCGATCCTCCCACAACTGTAGCTACTTCTTTGTCTTTTTCTACTTCAGTTTTGGGGGTAAGATCACGTCTTCTAATCGTATTTTCAATACCTACTAGAATTAAAGGCCTTATCTTTCCTTCATTTATCAACTTTTCTAACGTATTGGCGATGTGTGGAAAATCCTCCTTGACACCTCCATCCGCCATATATAATACAGTCAAAGAGTCTGTACTCTGTTTATAGATTTCAGGCAACCATATATTAATTACCCGATTTTCATTTAAAAGATTAGACGATATTGTTAGGCTATCGTGTACAGGAATGGGGTCTGAATCTGTATTTTGGACCGAACGACAACCACATATAAAAATCGAAAAATAAATAATCAAATATTGTACTCTCATAGATCGATAAATTCAAATTAAAGATAATCAAAAGCTTGATAATATCTGCACTTGATTTTCAGACACCCAGTTTTAAAAAATATTTTTCAATCGAAAATAATTTTATCTAAAAGAAAACAACAACTCCAATACGTTGTTTAAACGTATACTATTATAATCAACTTAATCACTACCTAAAACCAAAAATTATGAGACATGGGCATGCTTATCAGAATGTCGTACCATTTTTATCCAAGTATTTTGATAAAGGAAAATTTGGTCGAATTTTTTCCAACCTACCAGCTTTTGCTCCAGATACCCCAAAAGTTCGGTTCGCCCTCGTAGATATGGGCAAAAAAGGCGGCATAATGGACGCTAAAGACGATTTAACAAAACCATCTGTGGAATTGATTATCGATCCCGAATTACAAATCAATAATCCGAATGCACCAAGCATAACTGTAGGAATGACATTGTGGGACATCTCTGTGGTTCTTTGAGTGCCATATCAATTTACCCCAAGCTTCGTTGAAGTTTGAAGCTTGGGTGCTAATTTTTATGATAAGAAATTATATTTTCTTCAACAAGGGCATGCCAAATCCTGGACTTGCTGGAGGAACCAATTGTCCTTTTACAATTTTATATCCAGTAAGGTCCACGTCGTCAGAAAAGCTAGTAACACCCTCTATAGTCACGGTATTACCTAGACCGCCAGCGAGATGTGAAATATAATGTGTTTTGAGTAATGATCCCCAGGCATGGGGTGAAGATAGAGCGCCCATTTGTTTCAATCGAGGCATCAATTTTCGCCAATAGGTAAATCCTAACTCTTCAATATCCGTGAGATGCACATCTATAAGTTTTTTATCCAAAAGCTCCATTATAAAGTTTTGATCCGCATCTGCTTCTCCATCGGCTAATAATGTTTTTATACCTTCCTTATTTAGCCATTCTCGGAAATATGTGTATTCAGCTACGGTTTCATGAAAAGGTTCTTCAATCCAAAATAGATTAACACCAGAAATTCCTTGCATATATTGAATAAATTCATCCACTGCAAATCCATTATTGCCATCCACTAAAATTTCGCAATCAGGAAATGCTTGAGCTATCTTTTTGGTAACCTCAATATCTCGATTCAAACCTTCTCTAAAAGACATCCAACGATTGCCTCGCCCTATTTTAACTTTAAATTGACGGTAGCCAAAATCATAGTCTTGTTTACAATTCTCCAATACTTTATCTATTCCACTCGGATTTTGTGCAGGTTCTAAATCATCGAAATAAATCATTCCCGAATAATATTTCGTAAGAATTGGCTTTTGTTGGCCTAAAAGAGCATACACTGGTTTGTGTAAAATTACTCCAGCCAAATCGTGGAGTGCCGCATCAAAAGGAATAAATTTTGAATCGGAAATACCCACATTGACTGCAAAAAGTTCACTAACCTTTTTTCCGATGATTTCTTTTGCCAAATCCTGTGCTCCACGTATAGAACCACGTAATGATGCCCACCCCATTGCACCTTTATCTGTTTCAAGAATACAAATATCAATTCGAGGTCCATAACCATGAATGTCCAACCGCGCATTCTTACCTACTAAACGTGGGTATTGCATTCGTACATTCGAAAGTTTTATATTCTGAATACGATGATAGGATAAGTCAGAATCTTGTGAAGCATTTATTAAAATAGTTTTAGCATTCAAGTCAGAGTTCAATAAGATCGAAGATGCTATACCTAAATTTAATGTTTGAATAAAATTTCTTCGTTTCATAGGAAAAAAGGATAGTTTGTTTAAAATTAGATATTTATGCTATAGTAATTTGTACAGGAATGGTTCAGATTTATACCAAATTGTCTCATTCTGTTTAGAATTTATACAGCCACTTCTCCCTGATTAATTATAAAGCCTTAAACACAAAAAAGCGACAATTTCTTGCCGCTCTTTCACACTAATTATTTAATAAAAATACGTTACGGTAGTAATACTTTATCAATCACATGTACTACACCATTTGTAGCCATCATATTCATTCCTGTAATCTGTGCACCAGTAGAATTATTATTTCCTTTTATGCTCGCTCCAGTACCCAATTGAACAGCTAATGTGCCACCATTTACAGTAGTTAATGTTTGTCCGTTTGTTAGATCTGATGAAAATGCACGAGCTGACAACACGTGATAGGTCAAAATATTCGCTAATGTATTTGGATCCGCAGCCTGAATAGCAGCTATGGTTGCGAAACCAGCATCAATGAAAGCTTGGTTTGTAGGTGCAAAAACTGTATAAGGCCCCGCTCCCGTTAGTACTTGGGCGACATTGGTAGAACCTTGACTCGCACGTAGAACTGCTGCTACCAGATAAGATAAATTTTGATTTCCTTGAGCCACATCTACAATATTACCAGGAGCTGGCATCAGTACACGCTCGATAGCATGAATAACACCATTACTTGCATTAATATCAGCTTGGGTAACTTTCCATCCATTTACAAAAACCCCATTATTATTTTTTGTTACATATATGTCTTTACCATTTGCAGTTTTCACTGCATTGGTTCCTGTCTGAATGCTCGCTGCATTTACTCTACTGCTAAGTGTATGGTAAAGTAAAATATCTTTTACTTGATCTGCAGAAAGACTTTCTAAAACAGAAGAGGTAATACCCGAATTCGTGAAAGACTCGTTTTCTGGTGCAAATACTGTAAATGGTCCATTAGCACTCAGTGTGGTAGCTACATTACCTTTTAATACCGCAGCTTCTAAAGTTGAAAAATTTGGAGAGCTAACCACGAGATCCACAATGGTATTAGTCGGTGTTACTGTTGTATCATCATCCGAACAAGACACTGCTAAGGTGGATACCCCAAGTAAAAAGGCCGAAAAACACTTTTTGGTAGAATTTAATGTAAGTTTCATAAAATAAATTGTTAAAGTTTAATAGTACATATATAAACAATCAAAATTTAAAATAGTTTATTTTTATACTAATTTTTATTGAATTAGTTTTTTATTCTACCTAATTAAAAATTGTAAAAAGTAAATTCTATTCAGCACTCTTATCATTTAACGCCTTATTTAATTATATCACAGAATTGTACTAGATTTGTACAAGCACATTTATACTTCTAATTGTGTTATTCTAAACCATCTATCTTGTGAAAAGTGAATTCATCAAATTCTAAACTATTTAATGAGGAGAATTATCTGCTTGAGCGTTTAGCTCAGTTGGATGAGGATGCTTTTGAATATGTTTTTGAAAAGTACTATCCAAGATTGTGTCTTTACGCATCGAGTTTCGGCACTGACCAAACGCTTGCAGAAGATATTGCCAAAGAGGCATTTATTAAAATCTGGAAAAGCGATAAAAATTATAAGTCCTTAGAACATCTAAAAAACTCTTTATACCAAAGCACTAAACAAGTTGCGCTGAATAAACAGCTTGCTTTAAAACGTTCTATTCAGCGCGAAGAATATTTTTTTGATAATCAGGAGCAATACGAAGATTCTCCGCTACATCAAATAATTCATGCAGAAGTAATGGGAGAATTGTATGCTGCCATACAAAAATTACCAGAACAAGCGAAAATGGTCGTTATACTTTCTTATTTGGAAGGAAAAACTAATCAAGAAATAGCAGATGAAATGCAAATTTCATTACAAACTGTTAAAAATTACAAATTAAGAGCCATCAAACAACTTCGAAGCATCCTAACACCCGAAACCTATCTAATATTTTTATCGGTTTATAAAATTTTTTAAAAATTTTCATTGGGATGAGTACTTTTTCAATTTAGTGTGGTATTAAGGCTAAAATCAATACGCGAATATGCACCTAAATAAAGAAGAAGCTCCAAGAATAAGTTTTCTTATACGCAAAAAAATCAATGATAATCTTACTGCTTTTGAAGCCGAAGAACTTGCTTCTTGGGTTTCAGCCTCTTCGCGTAATGAAGAATTGTATCAGCAATGTTTAGATAAGGGCGATCAAAAAAAAGCTTTTGAATATTTAGAAAAAATCCATGTAGCCTCTGCTTGGAAAGACGTAAAGGAACAACTGAATAATACCGAAAGACAAATTGAAAAACCAAAAATTGGACGTTTATTCGCATATATAGCTGCTGCTTGCCTTATTGTTTTTGGTTCCATAACTTTAATTACTCAATGGTATCAAAAAATCGATAATCAAGATATCGCAAACTCGCCCATCGATTACAAACCTGCAAACAACCAAGCTACGATAAAACTTTCTAATGGAAAGTCTTATACGCTGGATAATAATCAAGAGTCTGTATCAATCAATTCAACTTCTATCGCCTATAGTAATGGACAAGAGATTACTTCTACAGATGATATTACTTCCGCTGAAATCCATACACCTCGTGGCGGATATTATAAAATTATCCTTCCAGATGGAACAAAAGCACAACTGAATGCAGCGAGTTCTTTGTCCTACCCTCTTACTTTTTCTGGTAATAAACGGGAAGTCTCCATTACTGGAGAAGTATATTTTGAAGTCACACCTAATAAAAAACAACCTTTTGTTGTTCAATCTAAACAACAAGAAATTGAAGTGCTGGGAACCACTTTCAATATAAATGCATACGAAGCAAATTCGGGTACGAAAACCACATTGGTAGAAGGAAAAGTAAAAGTAATACCTAAAACTAATAAAACTTTGCTACCTACAATTCTTCAGCCCGGACAACAAAGTGTGATCACTACAAATAAAGTATTCCTGCAAGAAATTGATTCCAAAAGCGAAATCGCTTGGATTAATGGGAAATTCAATTTTGATGGCAAGAAGCTGAAAGAGGTGATGCAAGAATTATCGCGCTGGTACGATATTGATGTTATTATAGATCATGATGTACCTAATATTGAATTTTTCGGCGGAACATTCCGAAACAACAATTTATCTACTATTCTAACGCTACTTGAACACAACGATATTACCTATACTTTATCAACAGATAAAAAACTTTTTATCAAAAAACTAATCAAGAAATAATTATGAAAGGAGGACTTATTAGAATATATAAATAATATAAAAAAGCAGAGAAATGCTGCCACATTTCCCCGCTCAAAATCGGTTCAGTATATACTGAGCTTGACTATGTGTAAGTAACAGAACTCTAACTAAACCTTAACAAATTTAATGAATTTAAATTACTTATTACGAGTGATAAAACTAACCACGTTACTGTATTTTATAGCTTTCTTACAAATCAGTTTGGCTTCTAATGCACAGACTATTACCCATACTTCCAAAAGAGAATCTTTGGAGAAAATTCTGCAGATTATTAAGTCGCAGACTCAATTTGAGGTGTTGGGAACTAAGAGTATGCTGGAGGGTAGCCAGCTCATATCTATTGAGGCTAGAAATATGCCTCTCGAAACATACTTACAAAAAGTGTTTGAAAAGCAACCTGTAAGTTTCAAAATAGTAGATCATACGATCGTTCTAACGAAAAAAGAAAGTCGAAGAACAACGGAGTTGTATAGAAATACGGAGGAGGTTCAACAATCTCGTATTGTGATAAAAATCACCAATCAGAACAAAGAACCAATAGCAGGTGCTACCATCTCTTCTTCAACAACTAACCTAGGTAACACAAACGAAAACGGTGTTTTTCAACTAGATAAAGCTCCTTCAGACGGAATCATAGTAGTAAAAATGCTGGGTTATGAAACCTTAAGAATCAAATTATCTGATGATAAATTTGAATATACGCTTGCGCTTAAAGAAGAAGTAAGCAATGTGAGTGAAGTAATCGTGACGGGCTATCAGGCTATCAACAAAAACTCTTTCACGGGTACTGCTATTTCTAAATCTGGAGAAGAATTAAGACAAGTGAATCCTCAAAATGTGTTGCAAGCTATACAGGTTTTTGATCCATCCTTCAAATTATTAGATAATAATCTTCTTGGATCTAATCCCAATGCAATGCCTAATATCACGATACGTGGTACATCTTCCTTACCTACTGGCAACAATGAGATATTGCGTCGCGATAATATTACGACAAATACCAATATGCCCGCTTTCATCTTAGATGGGTACGAAATCAGCGTGACTAAAGTGTTGGATTTGGACATGACACGTATTGAATCTGTAACGCTACTGAAAGATGCTGCTGCTACAGCCATTTATGGTTCTAGAGCTGCTAATGGCGTCGTGGTCATCACCACGAAAGCACCAAAAGATGGACAGTTAAGACTAAGCTATTCACACGAGACACACGTAAATGCTCCTGATCTAACGGATTACAAACTCCTAAATGCTACAGAAAAATTGGAGTACGAAAGACTTGCTGGTCTTTACAGCAATGAAAACCAAAACATTTCGCAGATTGAATTGGATAAGTTATACTACAACAAACTTAAAAATGTTGTAGGAGGCGTAAACACGGATTGGATATCACAACCTGTACGTACAGCCATAGGTCAAAAACATGCTATTTATCTTGAAGGTGGTGTTTCAACGTTTCGTTATGGTATAGATTTACGCTATCAAACTAGACCTGGAGTTATGAAAGAATCTTCGAGAAACCAATATTCGGGAGGCGTAAACCTAAGTTATAACCTAAAGAACAAACTCAGATTTCAAAATGAATTAACCATCACCATGGTGAATGCGTTGGAATCACCATATGGTAGTTTTGCGAATTATGCGCGAATGAATCCCTATTATCGGATGACCGATGACAACGGAAACATTCTTCAGCAAGTTGGTGGTTGGGATAGATTTTACAGTAATGGTGCTTCGGAAAAAGAAAATGTATTGAATCCTTTGTACAACGCCACATTAAGCAATTTTGACAAGTCTAAGTATTCTGAAATCATGAACAATTTTGCGATAGATTATGAAATTGTTTCGGGCTTACGATTGAGAGGGCAATTGAGTCTCTTGAAAAGAATGAATCTTTACGATTACTTTTTGTCTCCAAAATCAAATGAATTCTACAACTACCCTACTTCGCAGACTGACGAAAAAGGAAGTTACACCAGTGGCAACAATGATGAAATGTATTGGGATGGAAATATCCGCGTGAATTACATGAAAAGTCTAGGTAAAAACTACATCAATGTCGTAGCTGGATCAAATATACGCAGCGATTTTTCTGACTATCGTTCATTCACTGCACATGGATTCGCAAATGATAGATTCAGCAGCATTGGATTCTCCAAAGGCTATCTTGAAAATGCCAAGCCATATAGTAGTCTGGAACAATCTAGGCTTATAGGTGCATTTTTAAGTACAAACTATTCTTACGACAACCGATATTTAATTGATGCAACAGTTCGTGCTGACGGTTCTTCTAAATTTGGGTCGAACAATAGAGTTGCACCATTCTGGTCTACTGGTATTGGATGGAATACACATAATGAAGAATGGTTTAATACGGACGTAGTATCCCTTTTGCGTTTTAGAGCAACCACAGGTATGACGGGAGCTGTTCAATTTTCTCCATACATGTCTCGTACTACATATAACTATGATCAAAATAACTGGTATTCATCCGGAATTGGAGCTATCGTAAACAATTATGGTAACGAAAATCTGGGATGGCAAAAAACAAGATCTACAGATCTTGGTATAGATGCTGGATTTTGGAAAGATAGAATTACCCTTTCAGCTAGATATTATTACAAACTGACAAAAGACATTCTAGCGGATATCAATATTGCCCCATCAACAGGATTTGTCTCTTACAAAGAGAATTTGGGTGATATGGAAAACAAAGGTATCGAAGTTAATTTCAATGCTTTTGCGGTAAAAAATTCCGATTGGACGGTGAGCTTTATGGCTAATATCGTTCGCAATGAGAATAAAATTGTGAAAATATCGAATGCACTTAAAAGCTACAACGACCGTGTCGATGAAGCACAAGGAGGCAGCGATTTAATGGGTGTTCCATTATTGCGATACAACGAAGGCCAGTCAGTAGACGCTATATATGCCGTTCCTTCGCTGGGTATAGATCCAGAAAATGGTCGGGAAATTTTCAGAAAGAAAGACGGTTCATTAACTTACAATTGGGATGCAAAAGATATTGCAGTAGTTGCGGTAGCTACACCAAAAGCAGAAGGATTTTTAGGAGCAACAGTACGATATAAACAATTCTCTGCAGTAACATACGTACAAGTACGCGTAGGAGGTAAATCTTACAATCAAACTTTAGTAGATCGTGTGGAAAATGCTGACCCTCGCTACAATGTGGATTACAGAGTATTAGCAGACAAATGGAAACAACCAGGCGATCGCTCTTTTTACAAAAGCATTAGTGATTTGGGGCAAACACGTGTTTCTTCAAGATTCATCATGGATGATAATCTAGTAAATTTGCAATCCTTGTTTTTGTCGTATGACGCTAACCCTGAATTTGCACAGAAGTTGAGACTTTCTAATCTAAGAATTAGTGCTACTACAAATGATTTATTAAGATGGTCATCTATTCAGCAAGAAAGAGGTATTTCTTATCCATTTGCACGTAGTGTGAGTTTGGCTTTACAAGCATCATTTTAACCGAATAAATATTTGAAAATGAGAAAATCGCTATCATTATATATCCTTATCATCTTACTGTGTACATCATGTGCAAAGTGGCTTGACATCAAACCGGAAACGGAAATTGACAAAACGGAACTTTTCACGACAGAAGATGGATTCAAAGAAGCCTTATTGGGTATTTATATCAGAGGAAGCAAAACGGATCTTTATGGTAAAGAATTAACTGTAGGAATGCCAGAAGTATTAGCACAAAACTATACGACGGCTACATCTGATCCATTTCGCTATAAAGCAACATCGGAATATAAATACGATGACCAATATTTTATCGCGCGAAAAGATAATGTTTGGAAAGGTCTTTACAATGGAATCGTCAACGCTAACCTTATACTTGCAAACATCGATCAGCAACGTAATATTTTCTTGGAGAACAATTACGATATCATTAAAGCAGAAGCTTTAGCCTTAAGAGCATATCTGCATTTTGATGTGCTACGATTATTTGCTCCAAGCTATAAGGAAAATCCTACCGCTAAAGCTATTCCATATGTTACGGTATACAGTAACCTTTCCACTCCATTTGGAACAGTGACGACTGTATTAGATTCTATCATCAATGATTTAGAAAAGGCTAAAGTTTTATTACAAAAAGACCCTATTCTGAAGAGTTCATATAGAATTGGCTACCCAAATCAGACCGATACATTGTTGAATTCTGAAACAACCAACCCGCAGCTTTTCCTTCAAAACAGAAGACATCGAATGAATTATTATGCGGTTTGTGCGGCATTGGCTCGTGTACATTTATACAAAGGTGAGACTAATCAAGCCTTATCAAATGCTAAAATAGTAATCGATGCTAAAAAATTCCCTTGGACGAATACTACTGATTTTATCGCCGTAGATGAAAAAAATAAAGATCGTATCCAGTACAAAGAATTGTTGTTTGGTTGGTACGTCCCATTGCTAAATAATGAGTTAAATAACAATTGGTTTTCTAGTGGGAATAGCGGCATGTATTTGGAACAAATTGATGCACAAACTATCTATGAAACTTCCAGCGTAGGCGCCACGGATTTGCGTTATATGCATTGGTTTATGACAGTAAGCAATGGAAACAATTACCTATCTACAATTGTAAAATACCGCAGAAATTCTCTTTCGGACAATGAAAGCGCAAATCTGCACTATCTTATGGCTCCTGCTATCAAATTAAGTGAAGTATACTTAATTGCTGCTGAAAGTAGTTACGATAGTAATCCCACGCAAGCTATTCAATATTTGGATGAAATACGTCGTAATAGAGGAATTGGGCAAGCTACTCAAGTTTCAAATAAACAAGAATTCCTACAAGAAATTGTGAAAGAACTGAGAAAAGATACATTTGCTGAAGGTCAATTATTTTACGCCTATAAAAGACTACACCTTCCGATTGCAGGATTACAAGGCAAGAGTATTCAGCCTGACAACAAAATATTTGTTTTACCTCTTCCAGACGATGAGATCATTTATGGAAATCAAAAAGACTGATGCATGAAAACAAATTCGACATTTAAATATAATATAGGGAGTTTTTTACTGGTTTTTCTACTCTTGGCAGCTTGCCAGAAAGCCGAATTGCTAACGTACAATCATAATACTGGAATATATTTTAATCTAAGTAATGCAAATAGAGACAGTATAGTATACACATTTGCTTACAATATTAACAAAGCTTCCGATACCATTTATATTCCTGTTAGTATTTCGGGTATAAGAGAAGATAAAGATCGCGTATACCATGCCTATATAGAAGTGGATTCCTCTTCGGCGCAGGAAGGTGTACATTATCAAAAATTGGCTGAGAGTTATGTTATGAATTCAGGAGATGGAAAAACTACGCTACCACTGGTGATTTATAATACTCCTGACCTAGAAGAAAATAGTGTATCTGTCATTGTCAAACTCAAAGAAAGCGCAGATTTTCATATTGAAAATCCAAATATCATTAGAGCTAAAGTAGTTTTTTCAGCACGATTAGAACAACCGATGTGGTGGAGTATGTGGCTTGGGGAGTATTCAAGAACCAAACATCAACTCTTTTTAATTGCAACCGAACAAACTACATTGACGATGGATGGTTTAGATGCACCAAAAAATCTCTTTTTTGCAGATTTGCTCAATATGATGCTTAACAATCCTTTTCAATGGGTCGACAAAAATCCAGAAAAAGGGTATGTACTTAGCACGGATGACAATGGAGTAACCTACAAATTTTATCACAAGGATAATCCCAATCGAACGATTTTATTACGTAAAAATACAGGTTCGGGTTTATTCCGATTTATTGACGAACTAGGAAGAGAGGTAAGATAATGAAAAGAAAATCAAAGAATATAACACGATTTGGCTCTAACTTGGCTTTATCTCTTATTCTGATGCTGACATCATGTTATAAGGATAAAGGCAACTATGAATACAATATGCCTTTAGAACCCAAAGTGGTAGGACTGGACACCATATATAATGCTATGGTGGGTGATAGTTTAATTATTAACCCAAAATTCGAAAACATAGCAAAAGAAGAGATTGAATGTATTTGGGAAATCGCGGTTCCTGAAGCTATTGATCCTTCTCAATATACCTACGAAGGAAGTGCATTACGTACGGTGTTCGGATTACAAGCTAAACTTTATAATGCCCGATTAACCCTATTGAACAAAACAAATGGAATCAAGTATTTCTATGATTTCAAGATTCAGGGAAAAACTGAATTTTCGACGGGTTCTTTAGTTTTGAGTGAAGAAAATGGCACAACACAATTGTCATTTATCAAACCTAGCGGTGAAGTACAGGCAAGAATTTATGAAGCCATAAATTTAAAATCATTGCCTGACCATCCCCTTTCGGTTCATTTTTTGGCGAATAAGTTCACAGGAAATACACCTCTAGGTTATTGGGTTATTTGTAAGAATGAAGGTGTAAGATTGGATGTAAACAATCTAAAACAAGAGGAATTAAAGCCAGGAACTATCAAAGACAATTTCTTCCTCGCTCCGCCTACCATAGAAATAGGTAGTCTTCAAAAACATGTACAAGGGGTATTGATGGGCGTTATTAATGGCAAGTTTTACGGCGGTATCACGACGACATGGGATCAAGCGAATACGTATGGTATGTTTGGAACTTATGCAGATGGGGACTATGAACTGCACGACAAATTTATTCTGAGCAATATTAATGACATGGTTAGTATAATTGCTTTTGATAAGAATAGAAAACAGTTTTTACGATTCAACTTATATGGCGCACCAATGTTTTTCGGTACACAGTATACAGTAACCAACAGTGCTATTTTTGATCCTACAAATATTGGATTAGAACTATTGGATATTGTACAGATAAACAATACTGATACGTATGCTTATTGTAAAGATGTGAGCGGAACAGTTTATGAACTGAAATTTAATGTAAATTTCAATGGTCCATTTACGTTCACACCGCTACACAAAAAGAGCTTTATCAACCAACAAATAATAACCGATAAAACTAAAATGATAGCCTCGAAAAATGGCTATATCTATTTTGCTCACGCGAACAAAGTATATAGCTACACTCCTATTAATCAGAATTTAGTAGAAATTGATGCTAAATTTTCAAATGAGGTATCTATGATAAAACTATCTGATGACGAGCAAACATTAATCGTCGGAGCGGGTACATCTCTTTATTATACCAATGTTTCTACAGGAAATAATGGTGTCCTTAAAAATACGATTCAAGGCATTCCTGGAAAAGCAATAGATATAACATGGCGTTAAACTTTTAAAAATTAGAAACATGAAATTTATATATATAATACTCGCATCCATCCTATTTAATGTAAGCGTATTTGGACAAAACGGCTTTGTTATTCAGGGTAAAGCTGCTAAACAATTTGAAGGCAGTAAATTATATTTAGACTATCAGCGCGATGGCTATTCCTTCTCTGATTCTACCGTTATCAAACAAGGAAAATTTACGTTTAAAGGTGAAGTAGACGAGCCCAATTACGCACGTATGATTTTGGACTCGCAAGGCTTAGGCAAACTCCGCACACAAAATACAGGAGACCGTTTATATTTTTACATAGGAAATGAAAATTACAACTTCAATATTACGGAGTCCCTTAAAAAAGTTGCGATAACAAAATCCCCTCTTCATGAATCTTTTGTGCAATACATCAACTTTATCGGTGGCGACTTTATGGATATTATCGACCAAGGTAATGCAGCCTTTTCCGCTGTGCCTGAAGATGCTGTGGATAAAAACGAACAATATGCCGCAATAAAACAAAAATTTGATGAAAAATTCGATAAAAGAAACGATCAACAACTTTTGTTTGCCAAGCAAAATCCGAATTCGATTTTTGCGGTTGATGCCTTAACTGAAGTAGCAAACAAAAGAGGTACAAAGATTATCGAAACTATTTTCTTAGACTTAAATAAATCTTTGCAGAATTCCTCTAGAGGAAAAGAATTGGCTGCCAGAATATATGCAGATAAAAACATTGTTATTGGAAGTATGGCACCAAACTTTGCACAACCTGATCAACAGGGCAAGATGGTGCAATTGTCAGACTTTAAAGGAAAGTTCGTTCTTTTGGATTTTTGGGCGAGCTGGTGTAGTCCATGTCGTGCAGAGAATCCAAATCTCAAGAAAGCTTATATCAACTTTAAACCAAAAGGCCTAGAAGTTTTTGCAATCTCAATCGATGATAATAACGGCAGAGAAGCTTGGCTACAAGCTATCAAAGATGATGACTTGCCTTGGATTCATGCAGCTGACCTTAAAGGATGGAGAAACGATGCAGCAGTGCTTTATGGGGTTCGCGGTGTTCCTCAAAACTACCTTATCGACCCTACAGGAAAGATTGTGGCTATTAATCTAAAACAAGAAAACCTACACAAAGTACTAGCTGAATATATTAAATAGTAATTCATATATTATTCATTCAATCCCCGTAATATGCTAAGCATATTACGAGGATTTTTATTTTATGAGAAATACAATTTCCTGGATTTCCGAAAAGACAATAACCAGCACTTTAATATTAAGCTACAACAAAATAATCACAAACTTTAAATAGCAAAATTTCTTGTTTAAAACAAATTAAATTACCTTAGCAAATTAAACAACCTAATTATTTAATTAAACTAAACTATTTGTAGCTTAATGAAAGTAAATCAACTAAAACCAGTATGTTTATTTTTTATTTCTTTTCTGCTGTTTCAATCCGTTGATGCTTAGGAAGTATATAAAAATGCTAAGGCGCCAGTTCAGAAACGTGTTGAAGATTTATTGAAGCGTATGACGCTCAAAGAGAAAATCATGCAATTGAATCAATACACCGAAGGCGATAACGATACCCCCAACAACATCGAAAAATCGGTCAACGAGCTTTCTCCAGAAGTAGGTTCTTTAATTTTTTCGAGTTCGGATCCTGTATTCAGAAATAAAATACAAAAGAAAGCTGTAGAAGAGTCTAGATTGGGAATTCCCATTTTGTTTGCTTTTGATGTCATACACGGTTACAAAACAATTTATCCTATTCCCCTTGGTCAGGCTGCGTCTTGGAATTTAGATCTGGCTAAGAAGGCTTCTGCAATAGCAGCCAAAGAGTCAAGATTAGGTGGTATTGAATGGACCTTCTCTCCTATGATTGATGTGGCTTACGATCCTCGTTGGGGTCGCGTATCTGAAGGTTATGGTGAAGATCCCTATACCAATGCACAATTTAGTGTGGCGACGATATTAGGCTATCAGGGTACTCAACCCTATGATAGCTTACACGTAGCAGCATGTCTAAAACACTATATCGGTTATAGCCGTAGTGAAGGAGGTCGTGATTATGTCTATACAGATATTTCTCCGCAATCTATCTGGGAAACTTATATACCCCCATATATTGCTACGATCAATGCTGGAGCAGCCACTTTGATGAGTTCTTTCAATGATATTAGTGGTATTCCTTCTACTGCCAATACACATTGGCTAAAAGATGTATTACGTACACAATTAGGTTTCAATGGCTTAATTGTATCGGATTGGTATGGTATAGATCAATTAAAAAGTCAAGGTGTAGCAAAGGATGATAAAGAAGCTGGTTTAAAAGCATTTTTGGCAACTACGGATGTGGATATGGTGGACAATATTTACGGCCGACACCTGGAAGAATTGGTAAAAGAGAAAAAAATAACCATTGCTCAAATTGATGATGCGGTTCGTAGAATATTAAAATTGAAGTTTGAATTGGGTTTATTTGAGAAACCTTATGTCCATGTCTTGCCAGATGATAAACGATTTTTATTACCAGAAGATATTAAGACCGTAGAAAAGTATGCCGAAGAAACGATGGTATTATTAAAAAATAAAGATCAAGTTTTACCACTAGAATCTGTTAAAAATATCGCGCTTATCGGACCATTTGCAAAAGACAATGATCACGTAATGGGATCATGGAGAGGTTTTGGAAAAACGAAAGATGTAGTACCTTTTTATGAGGGTATGATCAAAGAATTTGGGTCTAATGTCAATTTTGAATATGTACGCGGTTGTGATTTTGAAGGCGATGACAAGTCCGAATTTGATGCTGCGTACCAAGCAGCTTTGAAATCAGATATAGTAGTTCTTTATTTGGGAGAAAAAGCTGGTTGGAGTGGCGAAAATGCATCACGCTCATCCTTAGCTTTACCTCAAATCCAAGAAGACTTAATAAAGCATGTCGCTACTACTGGTAAAAAAATAATATTGGTATTCTCAAGCGGTAGACCGATAGAATTAGCACTCATCGAGCCATTGGTAGATGGTATTATTGCGATATGGCAACCTGGTACTGCTGGAAGTGCTCCATTAGCAGGCATACTTTCAGGCAGAATTAACCCATCTGGTAAATTACCAATTACGTTTCCTTATTCTACAGGACAAATCCCAACATATTATAATCATAAACAATCAGCGCGTGTATATCAAGGACATTATCAGGATGTACAACAAGGGCCACTATATCCATTTGCATATAGCTTGAGCTATACCACCTTCGAGTACAGCGATATCAAACTGTCAAAAGATAATATCAATAAATCGGATAAACTAGTAGCTTCTATAACCGTAAAAAATACAGGTAAAAAAGATGGTTTAGAGACAGTACATTGGTTTATCCCTGATTGGCACGCCTCTATTTCCAGACCAGTGAAAGAACTTAAACACTTTGAGAGAAACTAATTAAAGCTGGAGAAATGGTGACTTACACTTTTGAAATAGATCCTACCCGTGATTTGTCATTTCCTGACGCTACAGGAAAGCGCCTATTAGAAGCTGGTGATTTTCAGTTAAAAGTAGCGGACAAAGAAGCTAAATTCGTTCTTAATTAACATAACACAATCGTATCATAATGCTAATCCCCTGCAATGTTTTGGAGGGGATTTTCTATGTCTATATAAAAATTAATCTGCACAAGCTTTCGTGATGTTTAGGCTAGCTCAACATGCCATATTTTTTAAAATTAAACAGGTTTTAAATATTTTATTTATCTAACTCACTTCTATTTGTGAAATTTATTAGGCGAATTGTATCTTTATGGACGTCAAACAAAAACTAAGAAACGATAAATGCTAGATTCAGTCATAACCTATTTAGAAAGTATCAATCCTATTACCGCTGCATTATATGCTACCCTATTCACGTGGTCTGTAACAGCTTTGGGTTCTGCATTTGTGTTCTTTTTCAAAAGTTACAATAAAAATATCATGGATACCATGCTCGGTTTTACTGGCGGAGTCATGGTTGCTGCGAGTGTGTGGAGTCTTTTGATTCCATCGATTAATATGAGTGAAGGAACAGGCTTTACACAAATGGTTCCGACTATAATTGGTTTTCTGCTAGGCGCAGGTTTCTTGTATAGTATTGATAAGATTCTGCCCCATTTACACCACAACTTTCAGCAAGTAGAAGGTGTAAAAACTCCTTGGCAAAGAACTACTTTAATGATTCTAGCTATCACGTTGCATAACATCCCAGAAGGATTGGCTGTGGGGGTTTTGTTTGGAGGTGTTGCAGCAGGTATACCTGAAGCGAGTATTGCTGGAGCTACAGCCTTGGCTGTTGGTATTGGTTTACAGAATTTTCCTGAAGGAATTGCGGTCGCTATGCCTTTACGAAGAATGGGCTTATCCCGACGAAAGAGTTTTTTCTACGGCCAAGCTTCAGCTATTGTAGAACCTATGGCAGGAGTTTTAGGTGCTTTCGCAGTTACTTTCTTTGCACCTATATTACCTTATGCCCTTTCTTTTGCAGCTGGAGCGATGATATTTGTAGTAATAGAGGAAGTTATTCCAGAATCTCAGCAAAATAAAAGTTCCGATTTAGCTACGCTAGGATTTATTTTTGGATTTATCCTTATGATGACCTTAGATGTTGCTTTAGGTTAGCCAGATATGTTTATTAAAAATAGCCTTTTTACTATTTCTCCTCCAACCAAAGAGGATATAATTTCATTACGAAATTTATATAACAATGCTGAAGTAATGAAATATATTCCTAATTCATCACAAATTTGGGAAGTTGAATCTGTCGCTGAAAAAATCTCAAAATTTCAAAAGGATAGTATAGGAATTCACATCGTTAAAACTTTGAATAATAACTTTCTAGGGGAAGCTTCCATTTTTAATTATCCTGAATTAAACTGCTATGAAATTGGCTTTATAATAGATCAAAAGTTTTGGGGTAAAGGTTTCGGAACGCTGATTTGTTCAGAATTAATAGATTACTGTATTAATCATTTACATGCCGCAAAAGTTTTTGCAAGAATGTATTCTAATAATGTAGCATCACAAAAAGTATGTATAAAATCTGGAATGAAACTGTTTAATCCTTCTGAAGAAGATTTACTATACGATAGATTAACATTTAGTTTTTCCAAATAGTACAAACTTTATAAAATAGAAAAAGGGATGTTTCTT
>NZ_JAAKGQ010000043.1:0-31348 GCF_011043515.1 Sphingobacterium sp. SGL-16
CGAATTGAAAAATCTCAATTCGCTTTCGTATTTCTTATGAATATTTTTACTCTTTATACAAATCCACTAATCCTTCTGGCAAGTTCACCTCAATTATTTCCTCCTCAGCATCAATACCTAAGATTAAATCTTCCGAAAGTGGAAACATCAAGTCTTTACCGTCCATATCTACAGTAGCGATAAACTGCTGTGGCATTTCATGTACCTCAATGATTTCACCTAATTCACCATGCTCTTCGTCAATAACTAGGAAACCGACCAAATCAGTCCATCTAAAATCATCAGGATCACGTTCTGGCATCTTATCATTAGGAAGGTACACCTTACGACGCACCAACGCTTGCGCTTTGTCGATATGATCTACATCTTCAAAAGTCGCATACGCCGTACTGTTCTTTTGTAATTTGATTGTATCTACAAAATAAGGTACTAATTTCTTGTTGACTTCAAGAAAAATCACATCCAAATCCAATTCATTGTAATCCTCAAACTCAAAAAACAATTGCACTTCTCCCTTTAGACCACGTGTCTTAGATACATATCCGATGTAAAAACTTTCCTCTATTGTCATATTTGAAATTAAAAAGGCAAAATTAAAAAATAAAAACTACAGCACCTTCATTTACATAAAAAAAGCCGATTCAAAATCGAATCGGCTTTTCTTGAATACTGTATGAAAGAATTAACCTTCAGCTTCTTCAGTGTTTTCAGTAGCTTCCGCTTCTTCAGCTGGTGCTTCTTCAGCAACAGGAGCATTTTTAGCAGCGATAGCAGCAGCTTTAGCAGCTTTTTTAGCAGCTTCAGCAGCCAAAGCAGCTTTTTTAGCTTCTTCTTTCGTGTTAGCTAAACCGTCTTTTTTACCTGCAATTTTTGCTTCGTTAGCAGCAGTCCAAGCAGCAAATTTTTCTTCTAAAGCAGCTTCATCAAAAGCACCTTTTTTCAAACCACCTTGCAAGTGTTTTTTGTATAATACACCTTTGTAAGAAAGGATAGCACGAGCTGTGTCTGTAGGTTGCGCACCTTTGTTCACCCAGTCCAAAGCTTTGTCAAAATCCAAAACGATAGTCGCTGGATTTGTGTTTGGATTGTAAGAACCGATACGGTCGATGAATTTACCATCACGTGGAGCACGTGAATCTGCTACTACTAGGTGGTAAAAAGGACGTCCTTTTTTACCATGTCTTTGCAATCTGATTTTAGTTGCCATGTTTTGTTATTATTTATGTATTCAACATATCCCCCGTACTTCGTGTAAGAGGGGACGCAAAGATAAAAAGTTTTTTTCAAACTAAAAAGCTTTAAATGAGCTCACTCTACAATCCGCTTGATATAACAGCTTTTTTAACGTATTTTCATTCTTCCAAATCGTATTTCGAAAATGACGCATGTTGCTCCGTTGAAAATTCTTAAAGCTTCCGCAGGTTCAGGTAAAACTTTTAGCCTGACCTTACATTATATCACCTTACTCTTGAATAATGAAAATAGTTACAGAGAAATTCTTGCTGTAACCTTTACTAATAAGGCCACAGCCGAAATGAAAGAGCGTATTCTTTCTGTATTGCAAGGACTGGCGACTGGAAATGTATCCGATAACATTGAAAGTTTTAGAAAACTACTTATAAATCAAAATCCGAATTGGTCTGCTGCACTTATACAAGAGAAAGCCCATCGTGTGTATCGTAAGATCCTGCATGATTATAGTCATTTTACGATTAGCACCATTGATGGTTTTTCGCAAAAAGTCATTCGTTCGTTTACGTATGAACTTAATCTGGATGCAGCCTATAAGATTGAAATGAATACAAACAAGGTCAAAACGGATTTGACCATGATGCTTAATCAATTGTTGGACGAAAAACCAGAATTACTGGATTGGATTATTGCCTACGCAGAGAAGAAAATCAACAACAACGAGAATTGGAATTACCGCAATCAATTGAGTCAGTTAGCTGGATTGATTTTCACAGAAAATTTCCAGGAGTTTGATGGAGCCTTGGCTTCGGCAGATACAAATCAGATATTCAATCTACTCAATAAAGATATTTTCGAGAAGACGCAATCGTATCTTGAAAGCTTAAGTCTTGCGATTCAATCTTTTCAGGAGACATTCAAAGCCTTGCAGGTGGATGTCAATGAAATGAAAGGGAAATCTAGAAATCCTTTAGTTTCTGCCAACAAAATTACGCCACAAGTTCAGAAATTATCTTTATCTGGCCTTATAGAGTTACTCGGAAAATATACCAAACTCATCGATAATGAAGAAGCTTATACCGATAAAGACAAAAATCTCCGTTACGATTTAATTGAAGGTTTCAGACCGGTATTGAGCCAGTTTGTGACCTTAGAACAACTATTGCCGACCTATATTGCTTATCAATCCGTACAAAGCAACCTTTATTATCTTCGCTTGCTGAAAGAAATGTCAGATTTGCTTAGCACTTGGCGTAAAGAAAATAGTGCTCAATTGATTTCGGATTCGCAGATATTACTGAATAAATTAGGCTTAGATGCGCACAATGACCCAACCTTTATCTGGGAAAAGATTGGCAATCGCTATAATTATTTCTTATTTGACGAATTTCAAGATACTTCACGTATTCAATGGAAAAATTACAGCCCAATCTTACTTAATGCTCTGAGTAATACCGAAGGGGTGCAGCACGAACATTTGATTGTTGGAGATGTAAAACAAAGTATTTACCGTTGGCGCAATGGTGATTGGCGCATTCTTTTGCAACAGGTCGAAGAACAAGTTGCACAAAATTTTCACTTAGATACAGAAGGTAAAAACCATTTTATTGATAACGGTATTCTAGAAACGAATTTCAGAAGTCTACCAAATATCATTCGCTTTAACAATTACCTGTATCAAGCAATTCCGGCACACATGCAAAATGTGCTAAATGACACCGCAAAAAATGAACTTTCGGAAGAAGGATTGCGCTGGTGGAAAAATGCGCAAAATGACAGTATGCTTGTCCGAGCTTATGAAAACTCTGCACAAGAAATTCCAGAAAAAAAATTAAATAACCCGGATAAACAGGGATCTATCGAAATAGAATATATAAAAGTAGAAGATAGCCGATGGCGTGCAAATCAAGCACAAGAGGAGTCTACACGCAAACTTTGCGAAAAAATTGGTGAATGGATTTCTACGGGAAGGTATGAAGCTAAACAAATCGGTATTTTAGTGCGTAGCAACAGACAAGCTGTAGAAATCATTCAAAAGCTGATGGAATATAAAAATGCTACGGGATTACATTTTGATGTGATTTCGGGAGATGCACTTTCGCTAGTTTCAAATGATGCTATAAATCTTTTGGTAGAATCTCTAAAAGCCTTTGTTTATACTAGTGACAAACATGTAATTCACCATGCTCGCATGGCCTATCTTTATCAGATTATAACTAAGCAAAAATCGTTTGAGCCAGAAGCGTGGTTGCATTTCAAAGAAAATAACATTGAAAAACTCCAAAGTCTTCTTCCAGATAGATTAATTATCGACTGGGATGTATGGCAAAAATTACCTTTGGTTCATTTGGTTGAAAAACTCATAGAAATCTATGGCTTTACTTCGGATAACAATGTGCATTTGCCTTACATTTTAACTTTCAAAGATATTGTGGGCAATTTCACCGCAAGTGGAGAACGGGGAATCAATCAATTTTTAGAATTTTGGGAAGAAGATGGCAACAAAGCTGTATTGCCATCCAGTGGAAAAGTAAATGCTATTGAAGTCACCACGATTCACAAGTCCAAAGGTTTAGCTTATGATGTCGTCATGATTCCTTTCTGTTCATGGACATTAGATGGAATGACAAATGGTGATTTTTGGATTAATACCGAAAACACTCCTTTTGGACAGTTGGGCAGAATTCCAATTAAGTACACTTCTTCGGTCGGAAAATCTATATTCTATCAGCAGTATTTCGAGGAAAAATTGTTTAATTATATGGATGCGCTGAATACCCTGTATGTCGCTACTACTCGTACCAAAGAGCATATCTACATCACAGCACCTGCTTTTGCAACAGACAAGAAGTCTGGAGAATTAAAAATTTGCAATGATTTGATTTCGGATGTCATCTACCAAGTGTTGGATCATCCTAATGCACCTTTTCCTTTGGAAGAAGAAAAAGTCCAAATAGACCATATTATACCAAAAGAAGATAGCAATGATTCCGACACTCCATGCCATATTGCATTAGAACGTTATCCTATTTCGGTCGCAATGGAAAAAGCATTAGAGAAAAACAGCACCCGAACAATAAATACTATTTTGATGCTCGAAAAAGCATCGCAATATGGAATTTTGGCACACGAGGTTATGGCGGAAGCATCCAAAGAATCCGATATCCATAAAATCATTGCACGCTATATTGACGAAGGAATTTTAGCCGTTGAAAACAAAGATCTCTTAGAAAAGGAAATCTACCAAATATGGCATCATCCACAGATTAATCAATGGCTTTCTGGAGATTATAAGATCTGGAATGAATCAGCTATCATAACCGCGGATGGACGAACACTCCGTCCTGATAAAGTATTTACCAAAGAGGATGAGACCATCATTTTGGATTTTAAATTCACCGGAGACAATTACATTGAACACAAAACTCAAGTAGATCAGTATATGAAAGCTCTACAAAATCTAGGATATCAGAATATACGAGGCTTTTTATTCTATGCCAAGGTGAATGAATTAGTAGAGGTGAAATAGATTAAGAGAGTCGACATGAACACATCATTTTTAGCATTAGTAGCACAAGATATAAAACAACGATTCGGAACAGATCTGTCCGAGATTGCGATTGTTTTCAACAATAAACGTCCTATCACCTATCTCAAGAAACATCTTGCGGATACGTACGGACATGCCATTTGGTCGCCACAATTTTATACCATACAAGAATTTTTTAGTTTGGCATCAGATGCGGAGCAAGTAAGCCAATTGACACAATTCTTCTATCTGTATGAACTTCACAACGAGTTATTAGCCAAAGAAGGACACGAACAAGAAACACTTGAAGAATTTTATCCGATTGCAGAAATTATATTGAGCGATTTTGGGCAGTTGGATTATGACTTGGTCAATATCGAAGATATTTACATGGAACTGTACGATACGAGCAAAATAGATGTCGAGTTCCAGCATTTGACAAAAGAACAACAGGATTTTATTCGTCAATTTTGGCAATCTTTCAGTATCGCAGGGCATACAGGTATTCAAGAGCGATTCTTGAAACTGTGGAAAAGACTGCCTGTTTTGTATCGTGCTTTCAAACAAAAGTTAGCCGAACAAAAACAAACAAATTATCCAACCATTTATCGTCAATTAGCAGATGGAGAATTGGATAGTACTGCATTGGTACAACCTTTCAAAAAAATCCTATTTGTAGGATTCAATGCGCTAAATAATGCTGAAGCAAAGCTTTTCAAACAATGGCAGGAACAAGAAAAAGCGTTATTTTACTTTGATGCGGACGCCTATTATTTGGAGGACAAACAGCAAGAAGCAGGGTTATTTATTCGAAGAAATATTTTCCAAACAGAACTGCAAAATGCCTTAGGCGAAGTGCCAAATATTATTGGTTCACGTAAAGATAACATTCATTTGTATGCCTCTACGGGAAAAGTTAGTCAAACAAAATTGCTACATGACGTCTTAGTAGAGAATGAGAAAGAAGGAAAATCTTCGGCTATTTTATTGGCTGATGAATCCTTATTGGTTCCTTTACTGCAAAGTCTTCCCAATATCAAAGTCAACATTACGACTGGTTTTCCTTTGACACAGTCGCCTATATTTGGAATTTTGGATTTGTGGATGCGTGTTCATGAACAAATTTCACATCTTAAGAAAACTAAAATAACCTATCAAGATGTAGAAACATTTCTGAATAATCCGCTGACAAAAATCTCCTTTAAAGAAAAATCAACACTTCAAAAGTTTATCGGGGATAAACAGCTTTTTGAGATTAATCTTGAAGATATTTGCGTCCAAACTTCCGTTCTGCCACACTTTTTCAGACCGTTAAATTCTTCCAAAGAAGTTATCCCAACATTAATTCATCTTTTAGATGAATTGCTGATTTCTTTGGCGCAAGACACACAAATCAAACAAATTGATGCCAACATGTTGATTGAAACCAAGAAAGTGCTCAATCAATTACATTTAGGATTTGAAAAAATACCACAATTGAGTATTATTTTCCAAATTGGCCTCATACGAAAAGCCATTGCACCGATCAACTCCGCAATTGAAGGTGATCCATTGGATGGATTGCAAATCATGGGATTGTTGGAAAGTCGATGTTTGAATTTTGACAACATATACATTTTAGGTGCTAATGAAGGTATTTTACCGAAAACATCTAGCGCTGCGACTTTTCTTCCAAACACGTTGCGTAGAGCGTATGGTTTACCAATTCTAGAGAACCAAGATGGACTTTCAGCGTACTTATTCTACCGTCATCTCCAATACAGTACAGGAATACATGTGTTTTATAACAGCATTGTGGATGAAAGTAGCACAGGCGAAGAAAGCCGCTTTGTCCGGCAGTTGGAATTTGAAAGCAATTTCAATTTCATCAAACAACAACAGCAACAACCTATTCTTTTCCCACCCAAAGAAGAAGAACTCATTATTCCTAAAAATGGCGAAGTTTGGGATTATATGCGTGCTAAATACCTTGATGGTAAAGCCAAAATTTCGGCAACAGCTTTGACTACTTATCTGCTATCGCCTTTGCAATTCTTCTTTAAACATGTGGCTGAAATAAAAGAACCTCCACGTATCTCTCAGGAATTTGAAATGAACGTTTTGGGTACTGTCATTCACAATGTGATGGAAACCATTTTAAAGCCCTATAAAGGGTTGGAAGAGTTTACTTCCACCAAAGTGCTGCGGGAGAAAGTGGAAGAAGTAGATGCGCTTATTATTCTTGAAATCGGAAGACAGTACGGGATAGAGACGAAAGAACTTAAAGAATTAAACAGCTTGCAACGTATTATGCACAAGATTGCATCCGAGTATGTCAAAATGTATTTGGAATACGATGCCGAATACTACCAGTCTTTCCGCATTATCGAGCTGGAGAACGATGAAGATTATGTCCTAGATTTTCCAATTTTGGTTAATGGTAAAGAAGAAACCGTTCAAATCTACGGGATAATTGACCGTGTAGACGAAGTTGTAACCGACTTAGGAGAAGTCAAAAAACGCATTGTAGACTACAAAACTGGTGCTGACGCTGTTAAATTCAGCTCTATAGAAAAGGTTTTTGCCGCTAATACAGAGAATAAAGCTTTAGTTCAAACGCTATTTTACGCCTATGTATTTGAACAAAAAACGGGTATTCAAAACTTAGAACCAAATTTATATGTAGCGCGAAAAATGCGCGAAGAAGGAACTCTTTTCTATGGCAGCCGAGGAGCTTTGATGGAAGGTGATTTCTTAGCTGCACAAAAGGATGAATTCGTAAACTTCCTACGAGCGACTTTAGAGGAAATATTTAATCCAGAGGTTCCTTTTAAACATAATCCTGAAGCACATATTTATGATTCGGATCCGTACACTTTGTTTTATAGGAATGCTATAAAACAAGAGGATGAGGTCTCAGAGTAAACATAAAAGGGTCGAATTTAAATTCGACCCTTTTATGTTATTTATATCTTTTCATTGCTTTACCAGCACGTTTTTTTGCGGTTTCAATTTTATAATTGAACCATTTATCTTTAAAAATTTTACGCATGGTATCATCAAAATGACGCGTTACAAATAGATTTCGAGCGCCTTTCAATTTTTCTCCTAAAGAATTGGCTAATGCGCGCACCGAAATAGAATATCCTTCTGTTTCGTATTGGATATAATGCCACCATCCTGCTGGCATATAACAGGTCTCACCGGGACCAATTACCGCTTCAAAACCATCCAAATATTTCAATGCAGGATATTCCTCTACACTACTTGTTTTTAGATTAGCTATACTGTGGAAGTTGTAAGGTAATTTGTACATCAAATCAGATTGATCATTCGGGAATAACCAAATACGTTTGTAACCTTGAAATTGGGATATGAAAACGTGTGACATATCAATGTCAAAGTGATTACGCGTTGCAGATCCTTCACCTCCAAAAAACATATAAGGCAGTCCTTGCAATACTTTGCCACCAGTGACATCATTGTAAATAACATCCTTTTTAAGTTCAGGACGAATTTTCAACAAATTAAACAAGAACAAGCGTAATTCTGTAGGTTCAGAGCTGATTTTATCTAAGTATTGACCAAAGCTCATTTTACCCACTGGAGGACTTGCAGCATAACTTTGTCCTTCTTCTTCCTTACCGTAGACATCAATCATCACATCTCCCGCTATTTCCTTGAAATAGTCGTAGCTCCATTTTGTCCAGCAAGCACTATCCTTACTAATAAAATCTTTCAAGATAACTGGCTGACTTTTGTTAAGATAATCTCTAACAAAATCTTTTGGAGAAATTCCCGAAATGCTATCAACAGGTTTTAGTTTCACAAGCTTTTAGTTTTTTACTAAGTAAATACAAACATAAAAAAAAATATTCCTACATTTTTAACTCTTTCCATATTTTATAACTATACGCAATAGACACAAAATACAGTGACCAAATTTGTAGAAATATTCTTTATTTTCTAGTGATATAAATCACTAATTAATAAGACCATAGGTCCTGCTCATAATCCATGAGCGCTTTTTTAATACGTTCTGATTCTAATAATCTATCTAAATCATCTTTGATATAATCTTTGATACGTAGATCTTCAGAATTGGATTGTTTAATAATATAACTTGAAAAAAGTCGCTTAATAAACACGTCATCATAGCTCAGTCCTGTAGCATCGCTATTTCGATTGACGACTTCTTTATTCACAAACACATGGCGTGCTTCTGGAAAATAAATCCAAAATGCCGGTGTTGCATCAACCTGTGGTCCCAAATTAGAAAATACGGGAGAAGCAGTCACTGCAGGTTGTGCGGGAGTTGTAGGCTGTGTTTCCTCTTGTACAGCGAATGGATCGAAAGGATCCACGTTGCTTGCAGGAGGCGTTACAGTGGATACTTCTCCAAAAACATCAGCACCAGGAATTTGAGGAGTGATTAGCGGCGCGATTCCAATGATTCTTGGCTCAAAAACTGCCCGCTGCTTATCAAAAATCCAATCTTCTTTGATTCTAAATTTGATAACACTCTCTCCGCTCCAATCTCTTTTTTCATAATGCGAACCGATGACCTCGTTGTTTTCATTATATTGTTCGACCAAGACGCTATCTCCGCCTAAGCGAGCCATTACCTGATCAATTGGCAAAACATTCTTGAAACTATCGCCATTAGGATCATTCTTTGTTGGTGTAGGGTCATACGCCGTCAGTTCACCTTTCTGAATAGCATCCACAATGATATCCATCAATCGCGCTTTAGGAGAAGCAAAGGCTTGATTCATCTTATCGCGCAAGTCAATCTCACGCCATACTCGCTTACTGAAAGCTACATCAGTCTGACGAATAGGCGCATATGGAATAACCTTTCTATTTTCCACATCTGATTTCACGACATAACCGTCTACTGGTGGTTCTTTCTCATACACTGGCTTTGAACTATTGGATAGATTTTCCACCTGCGCACTTACCACATGAGTGATTCCTAGACCAATAATTAGAGTTAATATTTTCTTATTCATAGAATATAAATTCTATTAGTTTGTTACTTGAAATGTTATAGCGTTTAGATTTTGTGCTACACCATCCGGACCTACACCCACAATATCGTAAATCATGACCACCGAACCAGCTGTTATACCTGATAAAGCAGTTTTCATCTGACCACTAAAACTATTTCCTGAAGCCGCATATGGACCAATAGGGTCTACCCTAGGCTTGCTTATATACATATTAAATTTAGTCACTTGGAATTTGGCATCAAAATCAAAATTCTCTAAAGATGCCGACACCACGGACTGTCCTCTCAACTGTGCTGCCGAAATACGTCCTCCATCTTTACCTCCAACCTTTGCTGTGGGCTTAGGAATACGTTTAACACGGAATTTTGAAGCTCCTAAATTTTGAGTCTTGCCATCTATCGTCGCGCTTACATTTAATGTTACCTCTCCTGGACTTGTAACGCGTGCTGAATATTTACCCCCACCTCTTGATGTCAAGCTTACACCAGAACCCGATAGTTTTAAAGATTCAGCTGGCACTCCAGGGGCTGAAATGGATAAAGGATTGTCCACCCCAATATACATTACATTCATAGCGTCCGGAGATACCACTGCTGATGGTTGTGAAACCTGAAATGTCATTGGCTCCGTTTCATACACTTTCACAGTTCCGTCTGTTTGCTGTACTGAGATAGAACCTTTCCACGTATGCGTACCCACACCAGGTGTATACGAGTAAGTGCCCTGACCATCAGAAACTGGAATAGCGCTGCCATTGACAGTAATTTTTGGATTTGATTTAGAATCATAAGCTGTTAAGAATACTTTAGCGGTATAAGGTTGACCCGCAATCAAATAAGAGGTGGGAGCTACAGCTACCGCAGCAAACTTATCCAAGTTAACCACCGCTTGATCCATTTTACCGAAAATATGTTTTACTACCGCCGATTCAGCATTTTTAGCATCCGCGTTGATTTTTTCTAAAGCAGTGATTGCCGCTGTCAATGGAATTCCATCGCCAAAATTAGACTCTTCCCAAGATTTTTTGATTCCGCCACGAGGAGCTGGATCATCAGCAGCCAAAGAAAAACTAACTTCATTATTTGTTAATTTTTTAAGTTCAGCAGCAGTTTGATTAATCAAATCACGAAGCTGTTTACCTCTTTTTTCATTGATCATCAATCGAGCTGAGATATCCGTGCTACTTCTGAATTTAACATCACCAGTTTCTTCATCTACTCCACCACCTTCAGCAGAAAGAAGTTTATTATATTCTGCAACTTGTGTAGTAAGTTTTGCAACTAAAGCCTGAGCTTGCTCCGCCTTCTGCAAAATAGGCTGTGCACGTTCAGGATTCTCTTTCAGTTTGGTCTCTCTAAAAGCGAGAAACATATTATCAATCCCTGTTTGCGTATTTTGAGTGGAAGTATTTAAACTATTTCCTAAATTTTTAAATGCATCTAAAATGGAATCACTTACATTCAATGCTACTAAACCCAGTAACACTAAATAAAGTATTCCTATCATCCGTTGTCTCGGAGTTTCTTTGTGTCCTGCCATTTCTTGTAATTTACCTACTTTTTATGTCCTAGATTTCACTACAATTATGCGCGGTTATTTATATTCATCGCAGACAACATATTACCATACACGGCATTAAGTGATGACAAGTTTTTGTTAAATGCTGAAACTTGTTCTTTAAATTGTTGCATATCTGCAGAAGCCTCATTGAAGGTCTGTAAATCAGCAGCAGCGCGTTCGAAAGCATGACTCAACTGCGAAGCACCTGTAGAAGCTGCGTTCAACTTATCCGCAAACTGGTTAGTAGCAACAGCTGTATCCGCTACTTTGGAAATAGCAGCAACCTTATCACTGAATGTACGTAAACCATCTCCCAAGTTTCCAATTAAATGCTCATCAATCTTAGCATCTTGTAAAAGTTTATCTAAAGCAGCTGTATTGCCTACTGCCACGGGTTGCGCATTTGCTGGAGCAACACTTCGTGTTGGTAATTCGCCCGAAAAATCTTCATCTAGTTCAGGATATACGCGCGTCCAATCCACGTCTTTCTCTGAAGCCATAAATCCCATAATAAAGAATAATAAAGCCTCAACAGCTAATCCAATTCCGATCATCCATTCTCCACCTTTGAAATGAAGAATTTTAAACATTAATCCAATAATAACAACAGTCGCACCCCAATTGATTAATGTATTAATACCGAAACCAAATTTTTTCTTCTTTGCCATATTTATTTAAGTCTATAAGGTTAGTTAATAGTATTTAAGTTATAATTTTAGTTTATTTTTTATCTTAAAGAAGATCCCGCTACTCGAGTTACCGATCTGAATCCTATGTAAGATTTCGCTGTGTCCTGATATTCATACTGTCTAGTTCCATTTTGAAGGAAGAATCCTACATCTTTCCAAGAACCTCCACGTATAACTTTACGCTTCATTGTTTCTGAATCTCCATCCTTAGCAGAATAATTGTAAGTTGGATTTATATCATGCACATAAGAATAGGCTGATTCATCATAAGAAGATTGTGTCCATTCTGAAACGTTGCCCGACATATTGTATAATCCATAATCATTGGGAAAATAAGAATAAACTGGCGCCGTATAAGCGTATCCATCATCCATATAGTTTCCTCTCCCTGGTTTAAAATTAGCCATAAGACAACCACGAGCATTTCGCGCTGTTGGTCCTCCCCATGGAAACTGAGAGCCTACTCGACCTCCACGAGCAGCATATTCCCATTCTGCTTCTGTAGGCAACTGATAATCAAAACGCTGAGGTCTTTTGTTTTTTGCAGCTTGGTTATTATATAATTGCGTACGCCATGCGTTGAATGCTTGAGCTTGCTTCCAACTCACTCCCACCACTGGATATTCATCATATGAAGGATGAGAAAAATATCCTTTTACTAAAGGTTCATTAGCTGCATAATGAAAATCGGACATCCAAACTGTAGTATCTGGATATATGCCTATTTTTTCGCGATAAATAAAATCAGATCGCTTTTTATTCATATCATTTTTATGGCGAATAGCATTTTCTAAATCGTACCATTCATAATGATAATGGATCAATCGCACATCCATTTCATTTTTACCAAACACTTTATCCTCTCCCTGATAATACATGCTTTCCAGTCGAGTTTTCACATTCGGATCGGTAGAGCGCCAAGGTGATTGTCTTCTTACTTTCTCCCAATCAATATATTTTGAATTGCTTTGAGTTTGACTTTGCAAAAAATAGGACGGATCACCTAAATAATCGGTAACCATAATAGAATCACGCACCCAATAGACAAATTGTCGGTATTCGCTATTCGATATCTCGGAGTCATCAATATAAAAAGGCGCAATGGTAACTTGGCGGTTTTGAGCAGTTTGGGCAAATGTAATATCTTCATCTGACTGTCCCATAATAAATGTACCTCCCGGGACCAAAACCATGCCATATGGTGTTTTACTAGTTTTAAGTTTATCTAATCGTACACCTATTAATTCTCCATTTTTTGTGGATGTCTTACATCCAATACTCAGTACAATTAGTAGCAGCCCGCAAAGATATTTTAAAAATCTTAAATGATTTATAATCATAAGTTTATAGCAAAATAGGTTAGTCCAATAGGATTACTCCTGTCGGAATGCTTATAAAAATAAGGTAATTATAGCATTTAATAAAGTATAATTAAAATAATTTCTGAAACTTGTATTAATAATCGGTATAAAATGCAAAGAGGTCAGTATTTATTTCATACTGACCTCTTTTATAATACATTAAAATATTTTTTTATTTGTTTACCAACTTAATGTACTGTTCTACTGCCATAGTCATGCTAGGAGCTGTAGGCGTTGGTGCTGGAATATCAAGAATTAATCCCTTATCAAGCAAAGCTTGCTGTGTGGTTGCACCAAATGCGGCAATACGTGTATTATTCTGAACAAAATCTGGGAAGTTTTCATACAAAGACTGTACACTAGAAGGACTAAAGAATACAATCACGTCGTAAAACACATCTTTCAGATCTGTAATATCGGTAATTACGGTTTTGAACAATACCGCTGGTGTAAAGTTATAACCATTCTCTTGTAACCATTTTTGTGTCTCTTCATTTGCGACATCCGAACAAGGGAATAAGAATTTCTCTTTACTGTGTTTCTTTAAGACCTCTTCCAAATCCTTAGCAGTCTGCTTTCCAAAGAAAATCTTACGCTTACGGTATTGAATATATTTTTGTAGATAAAGTGCAATAGCCTCAGAGATACAGAAATATTTCATCTCAGCCGAAACCTCAAAACGCATTTCCTCACACACTCTAAAGAAATGATCTACAGCATTTTTACTGGTAAAGATCACAGCTGTGTGTTCAGCAAAATTTATTCTTTCCTTTCTAATCTCTTTTGCAGGTACTCCCTCCACATGTATAAAACCACGAAAATCCAATTTCAAGTTGTACTTTTCCGCTAACGCGAAATAAGGTGACTTGTCGTTTTCTGGTCTTGGCAACGTAACTAAGATGCTTTTCACTTTCTTAGCTCTAGCAACATCAATCTGCATAAATTCTTATTTAATTGTTTAGTGATTTCACTAATATCAAAATCGGTGCTATTTCTAGAGCACAAAGATAAAGAATTAAATAAAAGATTGAAAACTTTAGATTACCTAATAAACTAAATGCAGTACGGATAATACGGTAAGAAAACAGCAAAATAGCAGCTACAACTAGTGTAAGAGCAATATTATCTAAATAATTTATTGGCATAAAAATAGCCAAAATTAAAAGTGGAATGAGAATAAGCATGCTGTTGAAATAAACCACATACAATACTGTAATATAATTCCGAGCAATTCTCTCCGCTTCAAATATTATAGAAATAATTCGAATAAGTAGTAATTTAGCTACAAATAGAACACCAATTATAACCGACAAACGAGTGAAATTTTTAACTGTTAGGAACAAAAAGTCTTCCTTCGCACTAAAATAATAAACCACAAATAAGCCTAGTGAAAAGCTAAAAATGATATACAAAAATATATAAGGCCAGGAAGTTAATACGTTATCTTCCTTACTAATCTGCGCTAACACCCTTTCATTGAAATATCCATAAATGATATTTAAAAATGTAGAATAAAAGAAAATCCGAACTAAGCCCAAACTCACCAATATCAATAATAGAGAAGTTATAAGCCAAGTCGGCCGATTCCATTTTTCGTAGGTCGGTGATAGATTTCTCTCTTTTTTGAGTTTGTCCATTTTGGCGAACCAGGCTCGCAAATCGGTATATTCTATTTCGATCATCCGCAATAGACTATCCTGAATAGGATTTATCTTCACTTTTTGATTTTGATCTAAAAAAATATAATTAAACCTAACTGTATCCGTTTGTACCTGAGTAGCCGAATCATTAGGAAGAATAACTTCTTGACTTATAGAAAGAGTATCTGCAGAATTCGCTTTTGACAAGAACGGACATAGCAAACACAAAAACAACAAAATATGTTGCTTATTTTTTATAATTTGCCTTAAAAAGTCATTTCCTAACATACGATGTCAAAGGTATGATTTTGTACTAAATATTTAAACACAATTATGGCAACAACTGTACAACGCTGCCCCTGGTGTGGTGAAGATCCGTTATACACCCAATATCACGACGAAGAATGGGGAAAACAGGTAAAAGATGATAAGACTTTATTCGAATTTTTAATATTAGAATCAGCGCAAGCCGGATTGAGCTGGATAACGATTCTGCGAAGAAGGGATGGCTACAGAAAATTGTTTGCGGATTTCGATGTCGAAAAAGTAGCACAGTTCACATCTGAAGATATTGACAGAATTGTCTTGGATCCCGCTATCATCAGACATAAAGGAAAAATAGAAGCTGCTGTTTCTAATGCTAACATTTTCATTATGATACAGAGAGAATTTGGTTCATTTTACAATTATTTGTACCAATTTCTTCCTAACCAACAGCCAATTTTGAATAACATCAAAACCATGAAAGATGTAGCTCCTGAATCTGATGAATCAAAACTCATTGCAAAGGATTTGAAAAAACGTGGAGTTAAATTCTTTGGAAGTACAATATGCTATGCATATATGCAAGCCGTTGGGATGGTTAACGATCATTTAATAAATTGTGACTTTAGGGATTAATTTCCTAAAGTCACTTCTTTATAAATATCTTTTAGATTTCGGAAAAGACCATTGTAATCCAAACCGTAACCAATTACAAATTCTTTCTCAATTTCAAAACCTACATATTCTATATTATCAAAGTCATGTTGCAAACAAGAAGGCTTTAATAATAAGGTACATACTGAAATATTTCTAGCTCCTTCCCTTTCTAAAGCATTAATAGTATATTTTAAAGAATTGCCACTATCCACGACATCTTCCACTATGATGATATCTCTGTCTTTCAAGTCTAATCCCACACCTATTAATTGGGAAATATGGCCTTGTTCTGTTCCAGAATATGATGCTACTTTAACAAAGCTCATTTCGCTATCAATGGTGATTTCTTTCATCAAATCCGCCATAAACATGAAACATCCATTCAGCACGCCGATGAATACAGGCTTTTTATCTTCATATTTCAAGCTAATATCTACACCGATAAGACGTATTCGCTTCTTTATTTGCTCGTAGCTGATGAAAGGCTCAAATCGCAAATCATCTATTTCAATTGTTTTCATGTTTTTCCCCAATTAATTTATCTAATATAGATTTGCGGACATTTTCTTCTGCTTCCAACTCTCTAATTATCAACTCATGCTCCCCCAACACGTCAAAAGTAGAATCACGAACAATAGGCGCTTTGGGACGTAATGCGGGTTGCAAAATTACTTCATAAAATCCATAATTTTCAGGAACAGCCACATTATTTAATTCACCCAGCTTACGCATAATAGATCCATAAGTATTGAAGTGACGTTGCACCCACCCTTTAAGATGACCTGTATATTCAAAAGAAGAAACCCCAGTTTTTGGTCGAGGAATGATACTTGACAAAAATAAACTTTCACCCAGATTCAATTCTTCTGGCTTTTTCTTAAAATAATAATCCGCGGCTTCAGTTATCCCGTAAACATTCTTACCCCACTCAATGACATTGAGATATATTTCAAACAAACGATCTTTGCTCACACGTCCTGAAGCTTCCATCAGCCAGACTAACAATATCTCTTCGAACTTACGGTTCAAAGTTTTCTTTCTATTCAGAAAAACATTTTTGACCAATTGCATAGAAATAGTACTTGCTCCACGCTTGAATTTCTTTTCTTTGACATTGGTCGCTATAGACAATTTGAAAGCTTCCTCTTCGAAACCATTGTGTTTATAAAAGAAAGGATCTTCTGTATTTCGCACGGTAGTTTTCAGGACATAGGGAATTTGATCTAATTTTCTGAAATTGGGATTTTCAGGACCGACAACAAATCTTTTCACGAGCACAGTATCGTCATAAGCATCATACACAAATGAGGAATTGAGCGAATCAATATTAGCCCCTCCCCAAGAAATCAATTTTAGATCTTCATCATCAATTTTGGAAGAGAAAGTAAGATCATCAGGTTTATCGAGATTAATAGAAAAATCCAAATCATAAGCGATACTTCCTTCCACTTTGACACCTTCTACATTTTGAAACAACCCTTTTGGCAAGGCATCAAAAAAATCTTGTGCCTGAAACATTCCTGTATGTATTGCCAAATCGATCTGTTTGGAAGGTTTCAAAGTCAGTTTCGCTTGTGGGGAGATAGAAAAATCCTTTACCCGCAAAGTAGAATATTCGCGCAGAGCGATATAGTTTTCAGCAAACTGTATGCCTCCTTCCATCTCTGCCTGAGGCAAAATTATGGTAGAATCGGACAAGCGACGATGATAAACTTTTAGATTCTCATAAGCAAAGACACCATCCACCTCCAAAAGATTCTTTTTGATTTTGGTAATATCTTGTAAATCGAATATTAACTTATCAAAACTGATGGCTAAACCATATTTGCTACGCAGAAATGGTAATTCCACATCTGGCTCTTTGGATGATACTTCCAAACGCATACGCTGCGCACCTGCGTCCACCTTACCCGAAAGTATCCATTCCGCTTCATGGTCATTCAACAATACCGATGATTCAAATCGACCAGAATTCATTATAGCTTGAGGAATATGAATATGCTGGGTGAATTTATCGTCAGAATATGATAAATTGAAATTTTTCAAATCCATATCATCTGGAACTATTGCAAAAAACTGCTTACTTAATCTTTCAGCCAAATCTGCAAAACCTTTTGATTCGGATTTCACCGCCTCTGAATTGTCCTGACGTTTCTTAAATAAAAAATCATAATTACTTAGCGAGTCTTTTTTGACAAAAGACACTCCTCCATTTTCTACGCCAATGGCACCAATCTCCACATCACCAATCAACAAGGGCAATACACGTACAGAAACCGAAAAAGTTTCCATGGATGCAAGGGTATCTCTATCCTGAGGTATAACCAATAAATTTTTGAACTCAACAGTCGTTAATCCTTTGAAATAATATTTATCTACGCTAAAGTTAATGTCATAGTCCTGTTTCAATTTATTCTGAACTTTGACCATCGCTTTATCCAAGAAACCTTGTCGTTTGGACATGGCGACAGCAAAACCAATTCCTATGATGAGCAACACGGACACCCCTACAATCAAAAACCACTTATTACGTCTTTTCGAAAAGAAATTACTCATGAATTTTCGCATTTAAAATCTTGAATAAAAATAGAGTTTTATTATGGAATACTTCTATAACAAAAACAAAAAAAGGCTATACTTTCAAGAAGTATAACCTTTCCTAACTAAATTATATTCGTATTCTAGAATTTATAAGCAATTGATAAACCACTACGGATACTTGCCCACGGACTTTTATTCAACGTGATGTCTGCTCCATTGCCATGAACTGTATAATCCATTTTGAATTTCAAAGGCAAATCATTCAAACTTTCTTTTAGCTCACCTAATTGCTCTCTCAAACCTGCTTGTTCATCCGCATTCAAAGTCATTTTACCAGATAGACTTCCTTTTGATGTTCCATAGCCAGGACCAATAATTCTCCAATCCAAAAAGATATTATTTTTCAATTTAAAATTAATACCAGCAGAAATACCAGCAGTAAAAGTTGTCAAATCTCCTTTCAAACTAATCGTTTCTTCTCTATCATAAACTAATTGTCCTTGGTAATCAACTGATACATCATAAGTGTAAGGAGCAGAATAGTTCAATTTTGCATATTTTACATAAGGAGCAAGATAAAATCCTTGACCATAACCTTTTTTAGAAAGGTAATATTTTAGCTCTGGAATTATAGCAGTACTTGATGACTTCATTCCATCCAATAGAGAATTGATCTCACTATCATCCACAATATCCATAATGGATGATTTGAATGGTAGACTATTTTCTGGACGCAAATTCACCGCAGCACCAACAGCGAATCTCTTGTTCAAAACGCGTTCGTATTCTACTGAAATTTTTCCTCCTACTAATGTTAAGAGATTTAATTTTACAAAGTTAGGCTTTTCAAGAGCATCTTCAGTATTACTGATCTCTTGCGCCTTAACTCCTGTCCAAGAAAGGAGAAAAGCAAAGGCTAATAAAATGTTTTTCATAAGGTACTTAAAGGTATGATATTATTTAAGCCCAAAAATAAGGATTCTGGGACAATCTTGACGAAAAAGAAATTACCACATGTTTAAAATACCCAAACATCGGTACAAAATAATCAAACACAGAAATGACAGGATTGTTTCCCTTAATTATTAGCTTTGTGCAAATTGAAATTGCATATTATGAATATTACGCAAGAACAAGTATTACATGCATTAAGTCATGTAGAAGAACCTGATCTAAAGAAGGATTTGGTGACACTTCACATGATTCAAAATATTGAAATTCTTCCCAATAAAGTAAAATTTGATGTTGTTTTAACGACACCGGCCTGCCCTTTAAAGGGTCATATAGAACATGCCTGCCGTAATGCTATTGCTCTATTTATTAGTAAAGACGTTGAAGTCGAAATCAATATGACTTCTCGAGTAACAAGCGTCGATCCAAATCAATTAAAAGGCATTAAAAATATTATTCTCGTTTCATCTGGTAAAGGTGGAGTAGGAAAATCGACGGTAGCAAGCAATCTTGCTTTAGCTTTAGCGAGTAAAGGCGCCAAGACAGGTTTATTAGATGCTGATATTTATGGTCCTTCTTTGCCGATTATGTTTGGTCTTGAAGGTGCTAAACCTATGGCTTCCCAACTGCCTGATGGTTCTACGAAAATTGAACCTATTGAAAAATTTGGCTTGAAATTGCTTTCTATTGGTTTCTTTACGGATCCGAATCAACCTATTCCATGGAGAGGTCCGATGGCAACATCGGCTATTAAGCAATTATTCAACGATGCGGACTGGGGAGAATTAGATTATCTTGTGGTTGATATGCCTCCAGGCACGGGTGACATCCATATTACCGTTGCACAGACTTATCCTATTTCAGGAGCAGTGATTGTAACTACACCTCAAAATGTAGCTCTAGCTGATGCTATTAAAGGGATCGGTATGTACAAAATGGAAGGAATTAATGTACCAATATTGGGTATTGTTGAAAATATGGCCTATTTCACTCCTGCCGAATTACCAAACAATAAATATTACATCTTTGGAAAAGATGGTGGAAAGCGTTTAGCAGAGGAAAACCAAATTGCTTTCTTAGGCGAAGTTCCATTGGTAAAATCCGTAGCTGACGCAGGAGACAATGGGTTTCCTATTATCCTAGACGCTGACGACAGCGTGGGAGAAGCTTATAAATCCATTGCAGGAAGAGTTGCTCAGGAACTGAGTATTTTGGCGAATAGGTAAACAACAAAAGGCTTCCAAAATTGGAAGCCTTTTATGTTCTGGGATTCTTAATTAATGTTAGGATTATTTAAAATTTCATTCTGAGGTATTGAGAAAGTTAGCTTTTGTGAATTAAAAGGAATAACTTCTCCCGCATTAAACAAGTGATTTGACGGCACTGTTACTGTTTTTTTGTTACGTTTGTTGTACAAGTACACTTTACCTTCTCCCCACAATTCTACGCGAGTTTGAAAATATATCTCCTCTTTTAAATTTGAACCTGTCAATGAAGATAAATAAGAAATATTATCTTTTCTAATCTTGACTAACTTTTCTAGCGTGCTTTTGGCAGCTCCATCCTGTCCTAAATTAGCATTAGCTTCCGCATTCAAAAGATAAAATTCATCTACGCGCATATATAATAAATCGGTAGTAACAGGTAGTTGCCCATCCCATACACGAGCAGGATCAAACAATTTATATATTGGCAATAGGGCTGTAGGATGAAATTGCTTTTTTCGGATATCATCTGTAGGAATAGCATCATACAACTCTTGACTGATTATCTTAGCATCACCAGATGATGCATAGCTATAGGTATAGTAATCCATATGACCCCACCACGAATCTAGCGCAACGCCACTTTCGGCAGTTAAATCTGTTCCCCACATCCAGCTCGGAGTAGCCAAATTATTAAAACCAGATTCAGGATTTGTAACAACACTACCATTCATTATGGCTGCGGTTTCACTCTTAGTGGTTAAGGGATGCCCACTATTATTAATGATATCATTAGTCAATGTCACCACTTCCTGCCAGTCTGCTTGTGTACCTCTTGCCATTAAAGCATAGCTTAATAATCCTTTAGCTACATATTTATTTACCTGTGACTTTGACGTTCTTGAAAAATTTTCCAAATCACTTATTGCTGCTTTTAGATCTTCAACAATAAAATCATAAACATCCTTTGAAGTTGAAAGGGGCATATCGGCATCAGTCAAGCTCTTATAAATAGGAATCAAAGGCTCATTACCTGTTCCATACCCTTCTTTTCCATATAGCTGGGCAAGATAAAAATAGCAATAAGCACGCATAGCTTTTGCTTGTCCCATAATAAACTTAGCATCATCTGTAGTTAAGTCTGCATCATTTCCTCCCAGTGCGTCAATAACTGAATTAGCACTCATAATAACTCTATAATAATAGCGCCAAGGAATATAACCTCCATTACTAGTAAAATCTACCGTGGACTGAAATCTTGATATTGCGACAAACCATCCGTAATTATTCCCTTCCATCACCATATCTGTAGATAACAAATCCATATTAATGTCTTGAGCTTTTTGTCCAAAATCATCATCACCCGTAGTTCCTCCAGTCTCTGGTTGAAACATTAGAGCATATAGTCCGGAAATATTACCACCTAATAAACTTGGATCCTTATCCACAGCGTTAGCTAAGTCCTTTTCAGAAATTACATCTGTTGGAGATTTCTCTAAGAAGCTCTTGCTACATGCTGTAACAATAAAAGCTGATAGAATTAATATATTTAATACTTTCTTTTTCATGTTATTAAAATTTAGCTCTCAAACCAAAAGAGAATGTTGACAATGGAGAGTAAGTGTAAACACTTGAAGTTCCTGCTTCAGATACCATTGGATTAAAACCTTTACGTTTAGTCGACAAATAAAGATTATCTCCCGAAGCCCATACACTTAAACCTTCTAGACCTAAAGATCTTATCAAACCTTGATTAAAATTATATGTTAAACGAACGTTATTCAGGGCTAAATAATCTGATTTAGTAATAAAACGGCTTGACACCGATGAAACGTTAGCATCTTGATTATTTGATAATCTTGGAACATCAGTTATATCACCCGCCTTTTGCCATCTCTGCAACATATCCATATGCCAGTTATTACTTCCTATTAGGCCATTTCCCATTAAACTTGCGTAAGCACCATCATAAGCATATCCACCTAAACTATATAAGAATTGAGCGTTTAAAGTAAGTCCTTTATAGCCTGCTGCTAAGTTAAATGCTCCACGAATTTTAGGAATAGCTGTTTTATTAATGTATTTTATTGTAGCGTCTTGATATACTTTAGTTTTGCCTTCCAAGATCTCAGCATTATCAACATTTTCAAAAGCAGCTAATGAAGTGATGATTTGATCCACATCCTTACCATCATAAGTTCCATTACCATTTTTATCAATATAATGTACCGTCCATTCTGATCTTCCGTCTTCAGGATCTACGCCCACGAAATCCCTAATGTAGAAGTCATAAATCGAGCGGCCTTTACCCCATCCATAAGGAGACTGTGGATCCAAAATTTTTGGTTGTCCAGTAGAAGGCTCAATTGGCATTTTCGTAATTTTATTTTTGAAAATCTCACCATTAATACCCAAATCAAGGAAGTAATTTGGAGACTTTAGGATATGTCCTGTTAAATCAAATTCCAAACCTTTATTCTGAAGCTCACCATCATTTACTCTAATAAGGGCATAACCATTCGAAGGACCTACTCGACGATCAAAAATTAAATCTGTAGTATTTTTAATATAATACTCTAAAGATCCCGTTAAATACCTTCCTATTTCAAAATCAACACCAGTTTGAAACATTTTAGCTCTTTCCCACGTTAAATCAGGGTTACCTACATTCGGAGCGCCAATTGCTGGTAAATCATCTAAGTTCGTAATAGGGAATGTAACTATACCTGGATAATAGGAGCCTACAGACTGATCACCAATGATACCATAACTCATCTTAACCTTTAAGTAATCAAAAATATTTTGATTACTCATGAAATCTTCTTTAGAGACAACCCAACTACCACCAATAGACCCAAATGTACCCCATTTATTATTTTCAAATCTAGAAGATCCATCTCGACGAATACTTCCTGAAAGGTAATATTTATTATTAAAGTCATAATTTACTTGTCCAAAGAAACTTTCAACTGAAAAACCTTCTGTATAAGATGAAAAAGGGAATGTAACAACCGCATTATCAAATTCTTCGGAATCATCACGAACAAGCTGTCTTTTTGATCCAGATAATACATTATTAGAAAAATCCTGTATTTCATGAGCAGCTAATACTTCGATATTATTAAAATCATTTATCGCTTTTCTATATCTTAATAAATTTAATAAAGTATAAGAAAAGGTTTCTGTTCGTGTTTGAGAAATTGCCCCATTTGTTGAAAAGGAATTTCCATAGAATTTGCTATTTCTAGAAACGCTCTTGTTATGATAGTAGTTGATACCTAAAGAGTTTTCAAAAGTTAACCCTTCAATGATATTAAAATTTAAATAAGCTCTACCATTGATTTCATTTCTATATGCCCTGCGTAGACCATAAGTAGCATCTGCTAGTGAATTGGTTGAGTTTGCAAATCGTCTAGCTGTTTCACGACCATAATCGTACAGATAACCTCCATAAATTGGATCAGGAATTTTTTCGCCGTCTGCATCTCTCTCGAATAACGGGAAGATTGGAGGCATATTATCCATAAACCAAAAAATACTACCTGAATCACTAGTTTGTCCATTATTATTTCTAGTAGTACGTGAATAGGAAAGATTCAGACCACTGTTTAACCAAGGTTTAATCTTGTTATCTAGGTTCAAACGTCCTGAAAATCTCTCAAAATCAGATTTTATCGAATATCCCTTATCGGTTAAATAGCCAAACGATGTAAAATAATTGCTATTTTCTGATGATCCACCCATTTTTAAATTATAATCTGCTCTGAACGCATTTTGAAAGGCATAATCTTCCCAATTTTCTGGATCAAATTTTCTAGTAACTCCAGGTCTTACTGTTCTAGTCTCAGGGTCAATTAATTCTGCGGCAGTAGCATTCCACAAATTACTCAATGGATTAATACCTGATGAAGAAAATAATCTCGTATTTGCCCAAGCAATTGGATCTGCATTATTAATAATTGTAGCATGATTATACAAAGATTCCCAACTCAAACCAATATATGTTTCAGGAGATTTTATAACCTCATATCGAGGGATTAATGCAGCATTTGTTCCTAGATTAACATCAGCTTCAATAAAAGAGTTTTTCCCCCGTCCTGATTTAGTTGTAATAACAATTACACCATTTGCCCCTCTTGAACCATAAATTGCTGTTGCAGTACCATCTTTCAATACAGTTGAGGATTCTATATCACTTGGATTAATAGAAGTTAAGTTCCCGGTAAAAGGCACACCGTCGACAACATACAATGGAGATCTATTTCCATTTACTGAACCAAGTCCACGAATACGGATTGTAGCAGCAGTTCCAGGTTGACCTGTAGAATTGACAACCGTCACACCTGCCACCTCACCTGCTAATGCCTGAGAAATATTTGATACATTTTTACGTTCTAACTGTTCCGCAGTAATTTTCTTTGCAGAACCAGTGAAAGCCTCTTTTGTGGTACTACCGTATCCCACAACAACAACCTCATCTAGGGTCTGATTTTCACTTTCTAAAACAATGGATAAAGAATTAGAATTTCCAATATTTACTTTTTGAGTAGTAAAGCCAATATAGGAGATTGTTAATGTTGAGCCTGATGCAACTGATAGTTTAAACCTACCTAATCCATCCGTTTGAGTGACTGTATTCGTTCCAGCAACAACAATCGAAGCTCCACTTATCGGAGTTCCATCCGTTGATGTTACAACGCCACTCACATCTCGAGTTTGAGCAAATGACAAGCTAGTTACACAAGTCAGAGCAAAAAATGTACTGAGTAATTTTTGTTTCATAAATTATGTTTTTGTTTAGTAATTGTTAGCGTTGAATTTCAACACATTATCTATTTAAAGGAAAGATAACTATGCAAACATATGAAAATGTTTAACATATTTTAACAAAAAAAATAAAATTATTGAATCCGTTTATGAAGAGTACTTATGATAAATCAATTTTTTATAAATCAGATTATCTTAAACGCTAATAAAATTTATTAAAATAATTTCCGAATGATGGGGGATCTCGAAAGTAATTTGTTAGCACTATGTCTACTGATTATTAAAATATAACATTCACAAATTAAATGAAAAGTTGAAAGATCATTATATTATTACTACGTATGATCGATACTAATTTTGAATGTCTCACAACAACCTTAATGTAATTTCTATGGATTTATTGTCAAAAATTATCGAATAGATTTTTCAACAGTAAAATCCCCTTTTCAGTTAAATCAACTTTATTTTTAGAATAAAATAATTTAATAGCATTTATTTTAGTTGGAAAAATTTTGATTAATGAATTTTGCTTTCCATCAAAAGGGTGCAGTACACCTTGAAAATAAACAAAGTATTGATCCTTTATTCTTTTATAGTGCGCAGGTACGCTTTCCTCATAGGAGTTTTTTGCAGGTCTTGCTTTGTTAATATTAACTTTTTGAACTTTCGTCAACTTTATATCATTAGTATCTACTAATATTTGGTGATATTGAGACAAATTATTTTCAGTTATTAATTCAAAGACTATTTCTTGATTGTGAACTATTTTTGTAGCGTCCTTATTCAATAGTAATATTGTATTATTTTCAGACTTATGTTCCATTAAATCCTGTAACGCATTATACCTAATTAAATACTTAGTTTCACTTCCATTCACAGAAAAATATTTAAACTCACTATCAATGTATTTAGAACCCTCAATAGTTTCATCCGTATCACCTAAAGCTTTACCATACACTAATACTGAGGTTACTCCTTCATTTAATCTTATTTGCGCTTGACAAAAATGTGATAATGTTAAAAAAAACGCAATTAAATAAAAAATATTCTTCATCTCAATCTATTCCAATAAATAAGGGATAGTGCAAAAAACACTATCCCTTTAACTTTAATTAATTGTATCCTTCATTTTGTTGTATCAATGGATTCGCTAATCTTTCTTCATTAGGAATTGGTAATACAAATCTAAAATCGTTTGCTGGTAAAGTAGCTGTGGCTGGAGTTGGTGCGTCAGCTGTAGCACGTTGCACTGGTAACCCTCTACGTTTTAGATCCCAAAAACGGTGACCTTCAAATGCTAACTCTTTAAATCTCTCATCTATAATAGCCGTAATTACAGCGTCTTTATTTGCAAATGTTTGATTTGTATAGCCAGTAATACGCGCAGCTCGAAGTGCATTCAAATCAGACTCTGCACTATTCGCTCCACTTACAACACCATCCTCTGCACGTGCTTCTGCTCTAATCAAATACATTTCACCCGTTCTGAATACTTTAAAATGATTAACATTCTCATTAGTTGTAGCATAAGCACCACCAGCATATTTCTTAACTATTTTTGAAGGTTTACCTTGCACCGCTGCCAAAATAGGTTCATCTATTAAGTAACTCGCAAATCGAACATCATTAGTTTGGTCAAATTTGTCCCAAAGCTTCGACGAGGGTACCCAAGGAATACTAGATGGCGCTTGCAACACACCATTCACCAAAGTAAACTGACCTCTGTAGATGTTACCTAATCTAGAATTAGATACTGTTTTTGAAATTTTAAAACCAACTTCTGAATCTTTAGTATCAGTCCAAATCCCCGGAAAATCTTCTTTTGAAGCTAATGGCTTTGCATTGATAAATTCTGTAGAGTAAGTAATTGCATCTTTCCAATTGCGCATATACAAAGCAACTCGCGCTTGTAATCCAATAACAGCAAGACGATTAGCTCTAAATAAATCTGTAGAATTAGTATTAAGTAGAGTTTTTGCCTCAGTAATATCTGCAAGAAGCTTTTGAAAATAAGTATCCATATTTTCTCTAACTTTGGATTCAAGAGACGGTTCGGTCATATATATCATTCCTAAACCTGCAGGATCATAATTTTTACAATAATATCTAAACAATTCGAAATGAGCAAAAGCTCTCAAAAACAAGGCCTCTCCTTTAATTATAGATTTTTTTGCGTCATCACTTGCTGTTTCAGAAATTGCATTAGGTAACGCTATAAAGATACGATTTACACGATCAATTACACGATATAATGGATCTACTGCAGTATAACTATCTCTAATACCTATATCATCTGGAGCATACTGCCATTCGTGCGTCGTCTGTGCATTATAAAAATCACCTGCCTTCAATTCGTCAGAAAACACACCATTTAAGCGTACGGCCATATCTGCATCATAAGCAGCATAAGCCCCCATCAACAAAGACTCGTTGTTTGCAACGGTTCTCAGTGCAACATCCCCACCCAGGAAATCTGTCTCTGTGATTTCCAATAAATTGCTACAAGAAGTAGAAATTAATAGGAAGGATGCTATAGTATATATTTTTAGAAAATTCCTTTTCATCACTTGTCAAATAAAAAATTAAAATTTAAAATCAATACCGAAAACAAACATCTTAGGATTTGGGTATTCCACCAAACTAATATTATTGTTATCTTCTGGATCTGTTCCTGCCCATGGACTCCAAACTGCTAAATTATACGCATTAAAGTATAGATTAGCACCTTTAACAATTGTATTTCCAGCATATTTTATTTCTGGCAAATTGTACGCAATATTCAAGTTTCTTAAACGTAAGAATTTTGCATCTTGAAGATCTGAACTTGTAAAATTCTTAGCATAAGCAGGACTCGGGAAGAATTTATTATCCCCTGGCTTAAGCCATTGATTATCTATCAACTCTCTTGATTGATTAACTGCACCAGTGTTACCTCTAGTACCGTCTGTTATCCAATTGCGCACATTATTACTTCTAACCACGTCAAATTGATAAGAGAACAATACACCAACAGAAAATCTTTTGTACCTCAAATCCGCATTAAAACCACCTACATGCTTCGGTAAATATGTACCAAAATATGCAAATCTACCAGCATTTGCAACAGAATAGACCACAGTCTCTCCATCCTGAGCGTAATACATTGGTCTACCATCATCTGGGTTAGCACCTAAGTAATGATAAGTATAGTGTGAACCATATGGTAATCCTTTTCTAATGATGAAGGTACCTGACTCATACTCTGAAACCAACCCTAAATCTTCAATTTTGTTCTTATTGATCGAATGATTCCAACCTAGAGAAACATCAAAATCTTGACTTCTTACTACATCTACACCCACAAGAGCTTCAATACCCTTATTTGACATTTTACCCGCATTAATAGCCATATTATTAAAACCAGTTGTATTGCTCAATGGTTGATTAACAAATAAATCATGCGTCATCTCATTATACAAATCTAGTGTAAAACGTACCCTACTATCCCATGTTGCCAAATCAAGTCCAATGTTCGTTTTATTAACAGTCTCAATCTTCAAGTTCGGATTCCCTGGTGTCGAAGGTCCGATACCCGCAATAGTAGAACCTGTATAAGATGATGTTCCGAAAGCAGGGATTTGTGCTGACAAATAGTTAGGAACAGAAAATCCATTTACACTATAGGAATTAACTGTAATACTTCCAATATTAGGCGTTTGACCATAAGTTGCTCGCAATCTTAAATCATCAAAAAACCCTAAATTCTCGACAAAAGACTCTTTGATTGCATTCCAAACAAAACCAGTTGACCAAGTTGTTATCTCCCTATTTTGAATATTCGCAATACGAGAAGTACCATCACGTCTAACATTTGCATTAACCAAATATTTATCATTATATCCATATTCAGCAGTAGCAAAATATGAACGAATACCATAACCAGATCGTGCACTAGTAGCATTTTGACCCAATGTAGCAGCACCATTTGTTGGCAATGGATTAGCGCCTTGTCCAGTCCAAGGTAATGAAGGATTTAGATTATATAGTACAAATCCCATGCCCTTATTATAGACTCTTATCCCTTCAAAATAAGCTCCTGCTCGTACAGCATGGACATCATTAAATACTTTACTAAAATTTAAACTTGTCGTATTAATCAACTGCGCATTAATTGAACTCGCTTCTCTAACAAATCCCTTATTATAAGTTTGTACCGAACCTCTATACGAATCTGGGTGTATGTAATATTCATATAGGTTGTTGTCCGCATCCAAACCAGTTGTGTTTTTCAACACCAAGTCATCAGTTAATCTATACGACAATGTCAAACCTGTATTAATTTTCCACTTTCTCTCTGTCCATCTAGAATTTTCAGCAGTTTCTAACAAATTTGCTAACGTTTTTAGATTCAAATTCGTACCGCCACCACCAAAATTCAAAGTGCCGTCAGGCAAGTATGGATTGTCGTAAGGCTTAGCTCTATAAATCATTTGGAATGGGTTTAATGTACTGTTACCCCATGAATCACCAATTGCATTATTTTGCATACCATAAGACAAATTTGAATTCCACTTTAAATCAAATTTATTCTTATTATAACCTAGATTAAAACGACCTGAATACCTATCATAATCTGAAGTCTTATCTATACCTTGTTGCGAAAAATAACCTAAACTTGTGAAATATGTTAAATTATTTTCTCCCCCTTGTAGATTGATCTCATAGTTTTGAGATAAACCATTTCTAAATAATAGATCGCTAATGTCCGTATTAATATTTCTCGTGCTATCTAATTTTCTAGCATACTCATCCTTCTTAGCTTGAGAAAGATTAGCATTCGCAGGATTTAACGGGCTATAATACCATCCTGGCACATTCGAAAAACTCGCATTATCCGAATTAGTTATCAGACCAGTACGCTCTTCATAAGCCAACAATTCTTCCGTACTCATCAAATTAAGTCTAGAAAAGTCAGGAGGTGCAGTGGAACCAATTTGTGTTCTAAATGTAATATCAGATTTACCTTTTTTTCCAGATTTAGTCGTGATAACAATCACACCAACTCCTCCTCGAGCGCCATATAATGCGGCAGCATTCGCATCTTTCAAAACTGTTACCGATTCAAAATCATTTTGATTTAAACTTTCAAGTCCTGATACCGGGATTCCATCAACAATATACAATGGCTGAGCCCCAGAACCTTGAATAGATTTAATACCCCTAATAGTTATTGTTGCTCCAGCCCCTGGTTGTCCTGAACCTGAATTAGCTAAAACACCAGGCAAACGACCTTGTAGATTCTGTGTGATATTTGCAACAGGCTTATTTTCAACCTCTTTAGGGCCAATTGTTGCCGCTGCACCGGCGAAGTCAGCCTTTTTAACAGCACCATAGCCAGTCACCACCACCTCTTCCAAAGTCTGATCACCACTTTGTAATACAATGGATAAATTCGTTGAATTTCCTATAGATACCTTTTGACTTATGTATCCAATATAAGATACATTTAATGTACCTCCAGGATTTACAGAAATTTTGAATCGACCTGAACCATCTGTTTGAGTAGCAGTATTAGTCCCAACGACAGAAATAGAAGCTCCGCTTATTGGAGTTCCATCTGAGGAAGTTACCAAACCACTCACCTCTCGAGTTTGCGCAAATGACAAGCTTGTCACACATGTCATTGCAAACATAGTACTGAGTAACTTTTGTTTCATAAATGTTTGTTTTTGATTAGTAATTGTTAGCGTTGTTATACAACGAGTTGTCCATTATTTAGATACGGTACTATGCAAACATAAAAAAATATTTTACATTTTTTAACACTTTGCCATTTTTTTTTAAAAGTTGAATTTTTACCTTCTTGAATACAACAAAAAAAATCCAATTACTTATCAAATAAAACAGGAAAAAGGAGGAAGTATTGAATATTAGAAATTCATTCAAAATTATTTTGTAACAAACCCACAACTTCAAGTACAGTCAATCGGATAGGAGGAACGGGATTAATTCCCGTTCCGACA
>NZ_JAAKGQ010000044.1:0-30816 GCF_011043515.1 Sphingobacterium sp. SGL-16
TTATTCTTCGTTTGATTTATATAAATCGTTGAATTCATTTTTATATTTCTCTAAGATAACTTTGCGTTTCATCTTAAGGGTAGGAGTAAGTTCACCACCATCTATTGTAAATTCATTATGAAGAATGATAGGTTTTTTGATTTGCTCCCAATTTCCGAAATGTTGGTTTGCTAACCTTACTTCGCTGTTTATCTTCTTTATAATCGTAGGATGACTCAAGAATTCATCTTTTTTCATACCAATAAGTTCTGGCGCACTTGATTTGCTCCAATCTGCTAAGTGTGCATAGTTCGGAACAATAAAAGCAGATGCAAATTTCTGACCATCACCAATGACCATGGCTTGCTCAATGAAATACGATTCTACCAATTTTTTCTCAATAGGTTGAGGTATTACATATTTACCACCAGAGATTTTGAACATCTCTTTTTTACGGTCGATAATCTTAATAAACTTTCCTTCCTCATATACCGCAATATCACCCGTATGCAACCATCCGTCGATAATAGTTTTAGCTGTCTCTTCTGGATTTTTGTAATAGCCTTGCATTACGTTTGGACCTTTTACTAAAATCTCACCATCTTCAGCTAATTTAACTTCAACATATTTTACGGGCAAACCTACTGTTCCTACGCGAATACCTTTTTCATAGTGATTTACAGAAATCAATGGTGACGCTTCAGTCATTCCATATCCTTCGTAAAGTGGAATACCTGCCGCTAAGAAAATACGCGCTAATTTGTTTTGTAAAGAAGCCGATCCCGAAGCTACAGTAACTAAATGTCCTCCTAATGCTTCATACCATTTATCTAAAACTAATTTTTTCGCAAGTTTTAGTTTCAAATTATAAGCGAAAGATCTATTTTCAGGATTTGGATCATAAGCTTCGCCTACACTAACCGCCCAATCAAAGATTTTTCTTTTAGAACCAGAAAGATCATGTCCTGTTTTCATGATTTTCTCGTATACCTTTTCAAGAATACGAGGAACAGCAGTCATGATGTGCGGTTTCACTTCTTTAATGTTGTTACCAATCTTATCTAATGATTCTGCAATATATGTGGTTATACCAATATACATATACGTATAAATCACCATTCTCTCATAAGCATGACAAGGAGGCAAGAATGTTAAGGCACGTGTATAAGCTTGTAGGGGGGTGATTTCGCGCGCAGCCATCACATTGAACATGATATTGTTATGCGTTAACATTACACCTTTTGGTTTACCTGTTGTACCAGAAGTATAAATTAATGTTGCTAAATCGCTTGGCTTCACCGCATCTCTGCGTTGTTGTAGGGTTTCATCCTTTATATTTTTGCCCAACTCTACTATTTCTTTCCAATTACGTGAATCGGGAACTTCTGCAATACAAAAAACATATTTCAAAGTATAAAGTGATTCTTGTAATTTGATGATACGATTATATAGATTCTTGTTGCTTACAACACAAAGTTTGATTTCAGCATCGTTGAAGATATATTGATAATCTGTATCGGTAATATTGGGATACATCGCCACACAGACAGCACCAGCTTGTTGAATGGCAAAGTCCATCATGTGCCATTCTATACTGCTGTCAGCAATTAATCCTACTTTTTCATTAGGTTTAACACCTAGTTCTATTAGTCCTTTGGAAATGGCGTCAACTTCAGCCAAAAACTCTGATGTTTTGATTTCCTTCCATTCGTCGTTTTTTTTGTGGGAGAAAATAGAAAGGTTGGGATATAAATCTAGCTGTCTACGCGCTAAATCAAACAATCTTAAGTCTTGTTGTTCTTGTTCCATATTTTTCAATAATATCAATGCATTTAATATCAGGCGACTGCATTAAATGCATTATGTGGTACAACGTTTTGAGTACGCTTAAAGTTTGCGAAGGTACAAAAATAAAATTTTCTGAAAATCTAATAGTGTTATTTGAAATAAGTATAAATAGTTAACTATTCCTAAAAGCATTAGTATTTAAAATAATTTAAAAATTAAATCATATTTATTAATATATTTTTATATTTGCTCAGGTAACCAAATAAAATAAAACCAATGGAATCATTAAATGGTATCAATGCAATCACACTAATTTTCGTTGCGATATTATTATTCGCTATAGCTTATAGAATATATGGTCTTTTTATGGCAAATAAGGTCTTACGTTTGAATAATAATATTTCCACTCCCGCTGTTGAATTCTCCGATGGTCATGATTATATTTCCACGAATCGTAATGTGTTATTCGGACATCATTTTGCGGCGATCGCAGCAGCAGGACCATTAGTAGGACCCGTATTGGCAGCTCAATTTGGTTATCTTCCAGGAGCATTATGGATTTTAATAGGCTGTGTCTTAGCTGGAGGAGTACATGATATGATTGTATTGTTTGCTTCGGTGCGTCACAAGGGGGAAAGTTTAGCCTCCATTGCATCTAAAGAGATTGGTAAAACTACAGGTTTTATTGCTGGAATAGCCGTATTATTCATATTGATATTAACTTTGGCAGGCCTTTCTTTGGCTTGTATAAGTGCTATGCACGAAGCTTCTTGGTCCTTATTTACCGTAATAATCACCATGCCAATCGCCATTATTATGGGCTTGATCATGCGCTATCGCAAAGATTCAGTCACCTTTGCTAGTATTTTAGGTGGAATACTTCTAATTGTGGGTATTATTGGTGGACATAATTTGATGCAATATGAAACGATTTCCAATCTCTTTCATTGGGATATTCAGACGATTTCTATAGCTATAGCAGTTTATGGATTTTTTGCTTCTGTCTTGCCTATGTGGTTATTGTTAGTTCCAAGAGATTATTTGTCAACTTATTTGAAAATTGGAACTATTCTGATGCTAGCTGTTGGGATTATTTTTGTTCAGCCAACTATTCAAATGCCTGCATTGACGGATTTTATCTATGGAGGTGGTCCTGTAATTGGTGGTCCGGTATTGCCCTTTATTTTTATAGTTATTGCCTGTGGCGCGATTTCTGGTTTTCATGCTATCATTGCTACTGGTACAACTCCCAAAATGTTGTCCAAAGAGCGTGATATTTTATTTGTAGGATACGGCGCAATGTTAGTCGAAGGATTTGTAGCATTAATGGCTTTGATTGCAGCATGTACATTAATGCCTGGCGATTATTTCGCTATCAATACACCAACATCAGCATATGAAAGTTTTATGGCTGCACATCCTGAATTAGTGACAGTAGATTTAGATCATTTTATTGAAAGAATTGGAATTGACTTACACGGTAGAACCGGCGGAGCAGTTTCTCTGGCAGTGGGGATGGCACATATATTTGATAAAATACCTTTTATGAATGATGTGGTGGCTTATTGGTACAATTTTGCAATTATGTTCGAAGCGGTGTTTATTCTAACAGCAATTGATGCGGGTACACGTGTGGGACGTTTCTTTTTACAAGAAATGTTAGGTGGTGTTATTCCTTCTTTTAAAAATAAAAATTGGATACCTGGGATTATTATCAGTAGTGCATTATTCACCTTTGCTTGGGGTTATTTAGTTTTTACAGGAAATGTAAGCAGCATTTGGCCGTTGTTTGGTATTAGTAATCAACTTTTAGCAGCCTGTGGTCTTATAGTTTGTACTACGATGCTAATTCGTATGAATAGAGGGAAATATGCGCTCTGTACTGCAATTCCTGGAGTATTTATGGCTATCATAACTTTTTGGGCAGGTTATTCTCAAGTAGTAAATATTTATATTCCGAATAATCAACATCTTCTAGCAGGATTAGCTATTCTTGCCATGTTTTTGATGCTTATAGTATTTATAGGTGCTTTCAGAAAATGGAATAGTCTCATTAAAATAAAAACAACCCTAGTGGATTCTTATGGAGAGGAAGTAAAAGAGTTAGTAGAACGTTAACTAGATCTTAAAATGGAAACCCACCAACATTTGAGGTGTCAGTGGGCTGGAAGTATGTTGTAATAAAACGATTATTGTAATCTCAAAATAAGCGTATTATGTTGAATACAAACACTATGCCACAAAATAAAGTTTTTATTAATTCGATTGAATTGGAATAAAAGAAAACAATAGTTGCTGTGAAATGTTAGAATATCGACATCAGAAACACAAATTATGGAAACAGAAAGCAGCAAGCCAAAACAAAGTTTTTTCAAAAAGACATTCACTATCTTAAAAAATACGGTTAATGGATTCTTAAACGAAGACAGCTTGAAATATAGCGCTTCTTTAGCCTATTATACCGTTTTTTCGATTGGACCAATATTAGTTTTAATGATTACTCTGGCCAGTCTTTTTTATGGTGAAGATGCCGTCAAAGGAAGACTCTTTGGTGAATTGAATGGTTTAGTCGGAGCAAGTGCAGCAAGTCAGATTCAGGCAATTATAAAAAATCTAGAATTATCGGGTAAGAGTACCATGGCTTTGATAATCAGTGGGGTGACTTTATTGATTGGGGCTACAACTGTTTTTGGTGATATTCAAAATTCAATTAATAGAATATGGCATGTGCGTGCAAAGCCGAAGAAAGGTTGGTTGAAATTGATTAAAGATAGATTACTTTCATCTTCGTTAATAATTGGACTAGGATTCTTATTGGTTGTTACTTTAGTTATCAACGGAATTGTACTCGCATTTACCGATAATTTACAACGTTATTTTCCAGATATCACGGTCTTTTTATTTGATGGAATAAATTTTCTAATCACGTTTGGAATTATATTCATCCTCTTTTCTGTTATTTTTAAAGTATTGCCAGATGTAAATATTAAATGGCGCACTGTTCGTGCAGGAGCAATTTTTACAGCAGCATTATTTGTGGTAGGTCGATTATTGATTGGGTTTTATCTACAAACTTCTGGAACCGAATCTACCTATGGAGCAGCCGGATCTATTGTATTAATCTTACTTTGGGTATATTATACTGCTGCAATCTTATATTTTGGAGCTGTATTTACCAGAGAATATGCTTGTTATAAAGGGATATCCATTGAACCTTCAGAATATGCGGTACATGTAGAAACCAAAGAAATTGAGCGAAATGTATCTGAAATTCCACCAGCACCATTAACACAAGAAGAGGTGGTAATTGATAAAACTTAAACTTAAAAAATTACCTGATAACCAACATATTTGGAAACTTTTAAGGAAACCTAATACCTATGACCTTATTGTTAAAAAATTTTGTGAATAAGGATTTTAAGTTCTGGTATTAAAACCTAAAAAAGAGATAATAAACATGCCCCAAATATATGTCTATATTTGGGGCATGTCTATATTATTAGAACTTTTGTGTTAAGCCGTTTTTAACACATTGCGATAGGCATATTTTGGATAAATATGACGTTTAGCGTGTCTGGCAGGTGAATCTGCATTTATCAATTTAATATATTCGTTTTTTGTTACATTGAAATATTCATACTTGCTACCATCCGCAAATGTGATACTCAATATGTGACCTTTCCAATCAAAATCAGCTATAGCTGAAGATTCAATCGTATTCTTATATATTGGTAATTGATTTTCTAATGTTTCGGGACAAATGCTAACTAAAAAATGATAAGCTTCGATCATTTCTTTGCTTTTTTCTTCAGCGGCTCTTAATCCTTCCTCATTATTTACAAAACGATCAGGGTGGCATTCTTTCATTATTTGGCGATAACGTGATTTTAAAGTGCTCAAATCTGCTTTATTATCCACGTCAAGAAGTTTTCTGTAGTCCGCTATTTTTTTCATGGCGCAAAGGTAAGGTTAATAATCTGAATTTTTATAAGTATGCTGAAAAACAATTTATTGATAGTCTTAAAAACAAAAAAGGCTTGCGGGGGATGCAAGCCAATTACTAAACAAAAACTACCAGTATATTACGGGTATGTCGTTACGACTTTACTCACTTTCCAACCATCGTTGGTCTTGTTTAAAGTGATGTGGTCGACTCTTGTGAAATTCTCGAAAGTGCTTGTCGCTTTTGCGATACAAGTTTTACCAGTCTCATCTAAGATTTCGTACGAAGTCTCCGCGTTGAACTTTAGACCTTTGTTATCTTTCAAAAATTTCAAGTATGCTTTTTTATTAAACGAATCATTGTTCGATGTATTGCTATATTCAAAATCTTCTGTCAACAAATATTTGTTGTAGATATCCGAACCCAAAGTAGTCGCTTCTACATAAGTGATTAAGATTGCTTTAGAATTCATATTCTTCAATGGATTAGCATTAGGAGCTGCAAAAGAGCTTAATGATACAATCATTAATAATGCTGTTGCGATAGTTGATAATGTCTTTTTCATGGTTGTTATTGATTAATATTTTTTTCTTTTGATACTCCAAAGGTAGGGAGTAAATCGAGGCTGGAGAATACGTTTTAGATGAATAGAGGTAGTTTTTCGGTGAATGAGGATTACAAATCGGTGAAAATGTTTACCGTTTATGTTTGTTGAATTGCAATAAATTTCGATTAGACTTTTTAAAGAGATATTTAAAGGGAAACTTTTAAAACAAAAAAAGGCTTGCGGGGATGCAAGCCAATTACTAAACAAAAACTACCAGTATATTACGGGTATGTCGTTACGACTTTACTCACTTTCCAACCATCGTTGGTTTTGTTTAAAGTGATGTGGTCGACTCTTGTGAAATTCTCGAAAGTGCTTGTCGCTTTTGCGATACAAGTTTTACCAGTCTCATCTAAGATTTCGTACGAAGTCTCCGCGTTGAACTTTAGACCTTTGTTATCTTTCAAAAATTTCAAGTATGCTTTTTTATTAAACGAATCATTGTTCGAAGTATTGCTGTATTCAAAATCTTCTGTCAACAAATATTTATTGTAGATATCCGAACCCAAAGTAGTCGCTTCTACATAAGTGATCAAGATCGCTTTAGAATTCATATTCTTCAATGGATTAGCATTAGGAGCTGCAAAAGAGCTTAATGATACGATCATTAATAATGCTGTTGCGATAGTTGATAATGTCTTTTTCATGGTTGTTATTGATTAATATTTTTAAAACTAAATTGTTGTTATCTTTTCTTTTGATACGCCAAAGGTAGGAAGTAAATCGAGGCTGGAGAATTCGTTTTAGATGAATAGAGGGAGTTTTTCGGTGAATGAAGATAACAAGTCGGTGAATATTTTAACCGTAGTTTTCGATTTGTGATTTATTGCTGAAATTTTCCTGTTGGAAAATCTGAAGTTCCTTGACAACAAAAAAGGCCTACAAAACTGTAGACCTTGGATTGTAAATAAAGAACGCGATTTTTTATGGGTATGTTGTTTCTACTTTGCTGATTTTCCAGCCATCTTCTGTTTTATTTAAGGTGATAAAATCAACACGAGTAAAGTTGTCAAATTTCATAATGGCTTTAGCTACACAAGAGTTACCTGTTTCATCCAAGATTTGGTAATCGGTTTCGCAATCGAATTTCAGACCTTTTGTTGCTTTTAAATGTTGTAGGTATTGACTTCTGTTATACTTACTATTATTTGAAGTGCTTTTATATTCAAAGTCTTTAGCAAACAAAAATTTATTGAATTGATCAGTTCCCGAAACAATAGCTTCTACATAAGTAGTCATGATGGTTTTGCTGTCTTTGTCTTTTAATGGATTAATAGCTGCTGCGAATGAACTTAATGATACAATCATTAAAAATGCTGTTGCGATAGTTGATAATGTCTTTTTCATGGCTGTTATTTGTTTATTGTTGTATAATATTTTTGCTTTATTTTCTTTTGATACTCCAAAGTTAGGCTGATACGCCAGATAAGAGAATGCGTTTTAGACCAATGAGGGCTAGTTTTCGGTAAAGAGGCGAAATGATTCGGTGAAAATATTTAAATGATATTTACCCTCACTTGATAAGTGGTTTGTCGTTTTGCGATGTGCAGAAATAAAAAAGCCTGCATTACTGCAGGCTCCATATTAAACAAAAAACACCATTTACTAAGGATAAGTAGTCACTACTTTATTTACTTTCCAGCCATCTTTCGTTTTCTGCATTGTGATATAATCCACGCGTGTAAAATTTTCGAATTTCATCGTTGCTTTAGCTACACAGGATTTACCAACCTCATCCAAGATTTGATAATCTGTTTGGCAGTCAAATTTTAGACCTCTGGTATCTTTTAAAAATTTGAGATATTGTTTTCTCGAGAATTTGTCATTGTTAGCCGTATTTTGATATTCGAAATCTTCGGTAAATAAATACTTATTATACACGTCCGAACCTAATACGATTGCTTCTACGTAAGTCACCATGATGGCTTTACTATCCTTTTCTTTGAGTGGATTAATGTTTACGTTAGCAAATGAACTTAATGATACGATCATTAAGAATGCTGTTGCGATAGTTGATAATGTCTTTTTCATAGTAGATATTGATTAATTGCTGTTTTATAATTTTTGATTGCTTTGATGATTCAAAATTAATAGAGGACTGTCCTTAATTGAATAGTAATTAGATTAATAGGGGATAAAAATCGGTTAATAGTTTAGTGTTTTCGGTGAACGATTTTACCGTCAAGGAATGAAATGTAGAATTTCGTCCTCAATCTGAAAGTTAGTTAAAACCAAAGTTAGCGAGCGATTGTTATTCCTCTGTATATTTATTTTCTATACACTTAACTATAACAAGCACACTATGACTATGACATTAAAAAATGTAATCTCTGTATTAGCTATCTCATGCAGTTTGGCTATTGCTACAGTTTCTTGTAAATCTAAGGTGTCAGATGCGGATTTGAAATCTAGGATTGAAAGTATTGTAACCAGTACGCCAGGTGTTACTGTAGATGTAAAAGAAGGAGTCGTAACCTTATCGGGAACAGTAAATAGTGAAGCGGAGCGCGAAGCTATTGAAAATTCTGCAAAAGCTGTAGACAGCAAAAATATCAAATCAGTAGTTAATAATATTACAGTAAATGCACCCACAGTAGAAATAAATACGGATGATGCAGATCTTGCAGCTAAAGTAGTGGATGCTACTAAAGATTTCCCAACAGTAAAAGCGACGGTGAAAGATGGAATCATTACCGTAACTGGCACGCTAGAACAATCACGTGTACAAGTATTGAAACAATCGCTTGATGCCTTGTCTCCTAAAAAAGTGGATATAGCAGCTATTGAGATTAAATAATCACATTAAAAATTAAAGAAGATGGCTTTAACAACTAAATACCAAGCATTAATCGATATTGCTGAGGCATCTAATATTCAAGACCTTCAAGTAGTAGAACAAGAAGGAGTGCTACATATTCGAGGTACTGCACCAAATGCAGATGTAAAAAACAAACTTTGGGATGTTTATAATCAGTTAGATCCTAATTTTCTGTCTGGCGATGTTGTGATGCATGTAGATGTCTCTACTGCCGTAGAAGGTAGTCGTGCACGTGTCATTACACAAAACTCCAATCTGAATATTCGTAAAGGACCAGGAACTGATCAACCGATTGTAGGCAAAGCTGCTAAAGACGAAATTATTATTTTAATTAGCCGCGCTAATGATCAATGGTGGTTGGTACGCACCCAGGATGGGGAAGAGGGATATTGTTATGCACAGTATCTCGAACCTGTAGGATAAAAATAACGTTCTTTATAATATCCAAAGCGGATCTTCTAATCGTTGAAGATCCGCTTTTTTATTTTTATTCATTATTATTAGTCTGTTGATATATAAATGGTTAGAAAAAGCAGATAAAATTCAGTAAAACCAAATTAATCTATATTTTATCGATGAAATATTAAAGTTATTACATTATTACTTGTAAAATATTAAGAAAAAGCTATTTTTTTTGTAAATATTATTTTTTTTCCGAATTTGGTACAATTAATTATTTATAATAATGTCAATTCCTAAATGTGCATCTTATTCTGACCAAATGTTGCTTGCTGCTTTATGTGAAGGAGATGAAAGTGCATTCACTACAATTTATAATAGGTATTGGAAAAGACTTTTGGCTATTGCATACTCCAATTTAAAAGATAAAACACTTGCAGAAGAGGTTGTTCAAGAGGTGTTTATCTCGTTATGGAATAGGCGCTGTAATCTTCATGTAGCTTCTCTTGAAGCTTATTTGGCGACAGCGGTAAAATTCAGCACTTTTAAATCGATTCACAGAAATAAGAGACATGCTGAAATTGAGAACTCCATCTCTATTTCCGATGCTTATATAGCAGATGAAATTATTGAATCAAAGTTTTTAAAAGAATATTTGGAAGGTGTGATCGAAAAATTACCTAATAAATGTCGTTTAGTATTCAAATTAAGTCGTGAATCATATTTAACAAACAAAGAGATTTCTCAAAATCTTGCTATTTCAGAAAAATCCGTTGAAGCACATATTACCCGAGCATTAAAAGTATTGAAATATAATCTGCAAAGAGTTGGCATACTTGTCATATTGCTACTCATGTCGTAATTTTTTATTTCTAAAAATAGTATACTTATTTTATAGATTAAATAGTAATTAATTTTTAGATTTGTGAACTTTTTCTCCTTTCTGATATAGGGGTACACTTACCATTGTGGTACTATACTTTAGAACGATACCTATGGGAGAGAAAGAAAAATATATATTAATTGAAAAATATCTATCTGGAGAGGCTTCAGCAGACGAAATTGAGCAGTTGAATGAATGGTACATGCACACAGGAAGTGAAGAAATCATGTGGGAAAGTGAGGAAGAGTCGGAAGTAAGAGAGAGAATTTTTTCGGCAATACTAAATAAAACTTCATCATCTAGAAGATTAAAACAAAAAAGAATTTGGTATAGTGTTGCAGCGTCTCTACTACTAGGACTGTCTATTTTTTCTTATCAACTTTTACGTACAGCAAATGATTCCAAGGCTAATTTAATTACGAAAGCATTGCCTGCGAAGGCAATTGAAAATAAATTCATTTTACTGCCCGATAGTTCTATTGTAATTCTAAAACCAGGAAGTGAATTAATTTTTCCTGAAGAATTTGTTGGAAAGGAACGTAAGGTGGAATTGACAGGGGAAGGCTATTTTGATATAAAACATAAGAATAATCAACCTTTTACTATTCAAACGGGAAAGGTAAAAACTACAGTTTTGGGTACAGCTTTTACAATAAAATCTATTAATGAAAGTGAGATAGAAGTCTTCGTGAATAGAGGTAAAGTAAGAGTTGAAAATGAAGAAAGAGAACTCGCAGTCCTAACTGAGAATCGTAAGTTAATTTACCATCCAACCCAAAACATACAAGAAGAGAAGCCGATTGTATTGGAAAATAATTTTGAGTGGGAGGATACAAATTTAGATTTCGATGGGTGGACATTTTCTCAGATTGCTAAAAAATTAGAACAGCGGTATGATGTTAAAATAAGTTTTCCGCAGGCTGAATTGGAACAATATCAACTTTCAGGAACTTTCTTAGGCATTCAAAATATAGACGAAATCTTGTCTATTCTATGTAGAACTAGTAGTAGTTCGTACAGTAAAATATCTAATAATACATATGAAATTAATATAAATCACAAAAACATTAACACTAAATAAAAAGAAATGAAAAAACTATACCAATTAAGATAGAATCCTTAAAAAACAAACTCCCTTCGCCGTAGGAAGTCAAAAGGGAGTCGTTGAGTATCAATTATTTTGTTTAATTAAACCCTATTACAAATAATGCAAAAAATATGGTTTTTTGCAAAAGGTAAGTACTACCTGCTTGCTTCCTTGCATAAACGTCCCAACTTCAAATTTCTTATGAAGGTCAAATTGATCTGTGCAGCATTGTCTGCAGTTACATTTAATGTATTAGCGTTACCCTCTTCGTATGGTCAAAATGTATATACCACCAAAGTAGAAGTAAATTATACGCAAGTATCTCTAAAGATGGCTTTACAGGATCTGAGCGAAAAGTCAGGATTATACTTTTTTTATCCATCTAAGGTGGTTGCTCAGTTTGCAAATGTTTCAGTTCCTACAAAACAGGGTACTGTTTCAGAAATATTAGATGAGCTATTAGTAGGAACATCTTTGGAATTTGAGCAAAGTGGTAAAAATGTTGTTTTATCCTTAAAAGAAACAAGAACTGCATTTAAATCTCAGCAAAGAGATATTAGTGGTATAGTCGTGAATGAATCAGGGACTCCAATTCCTGGTGTAACCATTGAGATAAAGGGTACATTCAAAAATACCAATACTATCAAACTATCCACAGCTACCGACCAGCACGGTCATTGGTCTTTAATTGTACCAGAAGGAGCTACATCTTTGTTGTTTAGTATGATGGGATATGATTCGCAATCTATAAAATTGGATGGAAAACCAAATTACCGAACTGTTCTGAAATTAGCCGATGCTAAAGAAATAGAGGATGTCGTAGTAACGGGGATATTCACGCGCTCGGCAAATACTTATACAGGAGCAGTAACGAGCATAAAAGGTGAAGACCTAATTAAAGCTGGTAATACTAATATTATTGCGAGTTTGAAGAATATCGATCCCTCATTTATGGTAGTTGATAATCTTTCTGCTGGTTCTAACCCGAATGCTACGCCAACTATCCAAATGCGTGGTCAAACTGGCTTCTCGGATATCACTAGTGAGCAAAATAATCCAAATCAGCCCTTATTCATTTTAGATGGTTTTGAAACTACGCTGACGAAAATTTTGGATTTGGACATCAATCAAGTGCAATCTGTGACTTTATTGAAAGATGCGACAGCAAAAGCGATGTACGGTGTTAAAGCTGGTAATGGTGTAGTCGTTGTAGAAACGAAACGTCCAACTCAAGGTAAATTGCGAATTTCTTATAATGGAAATGCCAATATCGAAGCACCAGATTTGACAAGTTACAGTTTAGCTAATGCGACTGAGAAAATCGCTATTGAACGTTTAGCTGGATTATATACAGCGCACGATGGAAGCATCTTGACACAAATTGCTTTAGATAAAACCTTGTCTGAAGTTTTGAAGAAAATTGAGATTGGCGTCAATACGGATTGGTTGAATCAGCCTTTGCGTGTAGGCCTGAGTCAACGTCATTCCTTACAATTTGATGGTGGTGATCAAAGCTTATTGTATAATGTCAATTTGATGTATAATAATGTAGCAGGGGTCATGAAAGGTTCGGATAGAAGAACATTGAGTGGAAGTCAGACTTTAATCTACCGTAAGAACAACTTCCAATTTCGCAATAAATTGGATATAGATAATAACAATAGTTTTAACTCTCCTTATGGAACATTTGATCAGTTTGCATTAATGAATCCATATCAACCATTGGTGGATGAGTACGGAAATTTACAACGTTATGGTATATATGGCTTGCGTAGTCAAGCAAATCCACTTTGGAATGGATCGGTGAGTACAGAGGATAAATCAAATTATACAACGATTACCGAAAATTTCTATGCAGAATATCGTGTGCAGCCTCAATTAAGATTGACCTCACGTTTAGGTGTACGTAAGAATATCACTGGTTCGGATAATTTCAAACCAGCTTCGCATACTGATTTCTTCTCGTATTCTGCGGACAATCTTTATAAAGCTGGCCGCTATGTACGTGGAGAAGGAGTTGACAATTCATTGTATTTGGACTTAGGTGCTGATTATAATTTTTCGAAAGGCAAACATCAGTTCTTTACCAACTTTATGGCGAGTTTAGCCAATTCTAGTTCTGATACTAAAAGATATCAAGCGGAAGGTTTCCCAAGTGAAGATTTAAAACACATCGCTTCGGCAGTAAGTTATTATGGAACAAAACCTATCGGTGAAGAATTTATAATTCGCTCTTTAGGTGTTATTGGATCATTGAATTATTCTTATGACAACAGGTATTTATTTGACGGTAACTACCGTTTGAATGGTTCTTCAGAATTCGGTGCTGATAAGCGTTGGGGAAGTTTTTGGTCTACAGGTCTAGGTTGGAATGTTCATAATGAAGGTTTTGCACAAGAATGGGATTGGTTATCAATGTTGAGATTGAGAGGTTCAACAGGTTTTACCGGTACGCAAGGCTTTAGCACATTTGATGCCTTATCTACTCTGAAATATTACACAGACAGCCAATATGATGGTAAGATAGGTTCATTCTTACAAGGGTTAGCGAATCCTGATTTGCAATGGCAAAAGAAATATGATAACAACTTTGGTGTCGATTTCTCCATCAAAAATGGCGTATTATCAGGTCGTTTTGAATTGTATGAAGCGACGACAAAAGGGTTAATCACTACAGTGACTACACCACAATCGATGGGTTTCACTTCGATGGTTGCAAATCTAGGGGAGGCCCAAAACAAAGGTTTTGAAGCTTACTTAACATCAAAAGTTTACAACAATCCAAGCGAGAATAGTTTTGTAAATATATTTGCTTCGGTAGCATCTAATGAAAATAAGCTAATCAAAGTAGCAAATGCCTTGAAAGCTAAAAATGAAAAAAGTGATAATGATTTAAATAATGATGCTTCGCTCACTTCACTTGCTGTTCGCTATGAAGAAGGTGCATCTATGAATGCTATTTGGGCAGTTCCTTCATTAGGTATTGATCCAGAAACAGGTCGTGAAGTATTCTTGAATAAGGATGGTTCAAAAACTTATAGCTGGAATAGCCTGAATCAAGTGGTAATTGGAGATTTATTGCCTAAATATTCGGGCAACTTCGGTATCAATGGTGAATATAAAGGTGTTGGATTTAGTACGACATTCACTTGGCAGCATGGAGGTCAATTGTATAATACGACTTTGTTAAATAAAGTAGAGAATGCAAGTATTTACTCTAATGTGGATACACGTGTGATGAGTAGCCGTTGGTCAAAACCAGGTGATGTAGTCCAATTTAAATCCATAGCAGATGAATCGTACACACAACCTACAAGTCGTTTTGTGCAGGATAACAATATCCTAAGATTGGCTACACTAAATGTATATTATGATTTCCGTCATACTGGATTCTTAAAGAAAAGTAGATTGGAGCGTTTGAGAACAACTTTCTATATGAATGATGTATTCACATTATCATCGATCAATATAGAAAGAGGTACAGAGTATCCGTTTGCGCGTACTTTCATGTTCTCTATTCAAGCAGGTTTTTAACAGTTAAACATATAAAAGAACAGTAATATGTTAATGAAAAAGATATTAGTGGGATTGGCGCTTACAGCAACACTTAGTTCATGTGAAAAGTGGTTTGACGTAAGACCATCGTCTATTGCGTTGGCAACGCAACATTTTGAAAGGGAGTCAGGCTTTAATGAGCAATTGATAGGTGTATATACGAAGATGGCCTCGTCTAGTCTTTACGGTGTTAATATGAGCTTTGGCTTTGCAGAGGTCTTGTCTCAGAATTATGATTTGAATAGTGGTAATATTTATTATCCTACAGCGCAATATCAATACAATAATGCGGATGTAAAATCAAAAATTGAAACTATATGGACAAATTCATACAATGCTATTGCGAATTTGAATGTCATGTTGGAACATTTTGATAAGGTTTCACCAACAATTTTCTCAGGTGATAATTTTAGTATTTACCAAGCAGAAGCATTGGGATTACGTGCGTTTTTGCATTTTGATTTGTTGCGGTTATTTGGAACTTCCACTGCTGCTGGAGGTGCAAATATCGCGGGGATTCCTTATGTGAGTACATATTCAAATGCTATTACACCGATGAGTACAAATGCAGAAGTCATTTCAAAAGTTAAAACGGACTTGTTAAAAGCATTAGAACTTTATGGAAATATTGATTCGAATAACCAAAACAGATTCAATAGATATGCGGTACTCGCAACTTTAGCGCGTGTATACCAATGGGAAGGTGATTTGGATAAAGCCAAAGCGACTGTAGAAGAACTGCTGCAGAAAGACGATCTATTTTATTGGGTTCATTATACGACTATGGAGTCTCAGCATGAGTACGAATGGGACAAAGTATTCAGTACAGAAGCGATCTTCCGCCTCTCCATAAAAGATTTGGATGATGTGGTTAACGAATATTTCGTTGCATCTGCAAAGGCTTCACAGTTGTTAAATATATCAACAACAAAGATGGATCAAATTTTTGAAGTAACTTCTAAAGGTTATGGTGGTGATTATCGATTTCGTAATAATTATCAATTCTTTGGGTCAACACAATATTTCAGCAAATTCTATCAATTCGAAAATAGCAGGTATAAAGATTTATTGCCTTTGATACGTTTGGGGGAGATGTATTTGATATTAGCGGAAGCAGAATTGAAAACAGACAAAGAAGCTGCGGTAGAGAGACTTAATACAATTCGAGAGCACAGAGGTACATTGGGAAATACACCATTGGAAGCAGCTAATATGACAGAGGCACAGGTGCAAGATGAAATCTATAAAGAATACCGTAAGGAAACAATCGGCGAGGGCCAGCTTTTTTATTACTATAAAAGATTGAATAAGGAAAATATCCCAGGGGCGGCTGTCAATCCAAGAAGTATCTATAAGTTGCCTCTACCTGATAATGAAATTGAGTTCGGTAATAGATAAAAAAGGAAATGAATAGATTATATATTTTAGGGATAATACTCCTACAATTTGCATTTTTTGCCTGTAAAAAGAATGAAACACATACCTGGATAGGAGAAGATTACGGTCGAATCGAAGGCCCAAAAGAATGGACACTTTCTACAGATTCTATTCGTTTTAGTTTTGCTACCTTCCAGAGTGTAGTACAGGATTATGAGTTTTTAGCCAAAGTGTATATCACAGGAAAAGTAGCTGATTTTGATCGAAAAGTAGGGATTTCTGTCGATACAAAAGGTACTACCGCTGTTGCAAATCAATATGAGATCCCATCGACAGTTGTTATTCCCAAAAACGAACACTTTGCAGTATTGCCTATCAAAATCAAAAGAACAGCTGATTTGGCACAAAAAGCGGTTCGATTGAAGATTACATTAAATGATCGAGAGGAAATAAACCCAGGCACTACTGATTGGAATAATTTGAGTATTATTTGGTCTGACATCTTAATGAAACCTAATAATTGGGATAATTTAACTGAATTTTTCAAAGATTACAGTGATACCAAATATCGATTTATCATTGATATCTTACAAATTGCGGACTTTACGTACGGACAATCAAATGGTATGACTTGGGGAGAAATGAACAACTATAGATTGCAGGTTATCCAAGCATTGCAAGAATACAATGCAGCGCACCCAGGCAATCCATTGACTGATGAAAATAATCAATTGGTAACTTTTTAATCGGGATTATGAAAAACAAAATAATATGTTTAATCGCATTGATTTCTTTCTTCCATTCTTGTATGAAGGATAAAGGAAATTATGACTATAATTTTGACTTAGAGCCAGAACTTACGATCGATACTCTTCCAGGGCAGATGCCTGAGTTGTATAAAACATGGGATGTAGGTGCTAAAATCACTTATGAACCAAAAGTAGAATACAAAAATGGCAATGAGAAAAACTTGACTTATACCTGGTTTGTAATGAATTATGTATACAGACAAGAACAGGTGGGTAATTCTTTGCAATATCCTGCTCCAGATACAATTTGTACCACGAAGAAATTGGACTATGTAGTGGATTTGACTCCAGGTAATCAATATCAATTGCATTTAACAGTGCGTGATACGGTAACAGGAATTTCTGTTTCAAAACAGTTCTCCAGTTTCCTGCCTATTCCATTGCCAGACGACAATTATTCAGGCTTATTCTGTTTGTATGAGAAAGATGGAAAAACAGATATAGATGTGTTGCAATCACCACGTGCTATGATTCTAGGTTCTAACATTTATAGAAATGTATTTAGTAAGAGTAACCCAACAGCTCCATTGACTGGAAAACCAGTGATGTTGGAATACTCTTATACAGGCAGATGGTTTTACATCTTTACGGAAAATCAAGGCTTGCGTGTAGCACCTACAGGTTTGCAGGTGATGGATACTTGGGAAAATGGTATGTTTTATAATGCACCGACCACTTATAAACCTCAACGTTTCATGTCTTTAAATAATACAGATTTCTTGATTAATAATGGGAAGCTACATGTATTATATGCTTCCATCGCAGGAGATCGTAAATTTGCCAATCCCATCATTGAAAGCGGAGAGTTATCTCCATTTTTAAGTTCTTCGACGATAAATACGTACAGACCAGTTACAGGGGCTATTTCAGCTTACCAAATCGTATTCAACAAGACAAAAGGTGCATTCCAACCGTTCTATAATAAAGGTGTAAACTTTGGTCAATTCAATTCACCAACTCCTGATGTGTTATTTAATGTCAATAAAGTAGAAGGTGATCCGGTATATATTAATACGGTTAATGGTGGCGAAACAGCAGCGATAATGAAGTTAAATAACGGTAAATATATGTTGAATGTAGCGCGTTTCTATGACGTCGTAGACGATGGCAAATTGACTAGATATTATAAACCATTGGATGGATTACAAGATTTGGCCAATGCCAAAGTATTCGAATCCGGCTTAGGTGGTCCAGCTATTTTTTATGGTGCAGGCAACAAAGTTTATTCTTACTCGTATACTACTGGTCAAACGACTTCTAATTTGATCTGGGAAGGAGAAGCTGGTGATGAAGTGACTTGTATGAAAATTTTACCTACAGGCGGTTATCCTTCTGGTGGTCGTGTCCTTTGGATCGCAGTATGGAATGAAGCTAAAAATGAAGGTAAAATCATTGATTGTGAAATCAATCCTGTTTCTGGATTATTGGAATTACAAGTTTCGGCTTGGGTAGGCGTAATGGAAAACCCGACTGTCACTACAGGTTTTGGAAAAGTAACACAAATGATGATCAAAACGATGTATGATTAATAGCTTGACTACTATTGATTCAATTAGATATTAAATTGAAAATATAAGATTATGAATATAAAATTAACAATTGCGCTGGTATTGACATCAGGATCATTGTTTGCACAAACAGCAACAAATCATGATGTAAAACGTATAAATGAAGTGGCTGAAAATGGAACGTTAGCTCAAAAGGAAGCATTAATTTCAGAATTGCTTACAGAAACTAAAAAATCGAAAGATCCTAACCGTTTGGAAACAATCAGCAATTATTTATATTATTTGGGTAGAGAAAATAGTTCAGACTCACTTCGTAATATTGTTGCTAAGAAATACCCGAAAAGCCAAATTGCGCGTTCGCAATACATCACGAATGTGTATTACAAACAAGAATCTGCACAAGCTAAAGAGAAAAGCTGGAAACAATTGATTAAGCAATGGCCTATACCGAAAACAGAGGAAATCAAAATTGCATACGACTATGTTTTAGGTGATTTGACAAGAACATTCGCGAATGAAGGTAATAAAGTGAAAGCATTGGAATATCTTGATCAAATGAATGAGCGTTTTTGGAGAGCACAAGGGTATATTCCTGTAGCAAATACTTTCTTGCAACAAGGAGATACGATTGCGGCATTGCCTTTGATTCAAAAATCAATAGAAGATGCAGAATACTATATAACTTTGCCAAAAGAACAACAAGACAATCGTTCTGGTTTTGCTGCAGTAGGTTATCCCGGATATGTATCTCAATTGGCAGATATTTACAGTAAGCAAGGTAAGCATGAGGATGTTTTGCCTTTAATAGAACGTGCTATAGCTTTAGCACCCAATAGTGCTTCTAACTTTAGTTCAGCTTATTTTAAAGCGTTACAAAATGCAGGTCGAAATTTGGAAGCCTTGCAGCAATTAGAGCTGATCTACAAAAAAGGTACGTTTACTTACAAACCAAATATGAAAGAGTTGTATACAGCTTTGAATGGATCTGAAAAAGGTTTTGATGCATACATTGCCCGATTGGATAAAGATGTGGTGAAAAGTATACAAGAGCATATCGGCCAATATGCTACATCTCAGGCTTTACCAGATTTCGAATTATTGAATCTAAAAGGTGAGAAAGTATCTTTGGCAAGTCTTAAAGGTAAAGTATTGGTGTTGGATTTTTGGGCGACTTGGTGTCAACCATGTATACGTTCTTTCCCTGGCATGAAAGCCGCGCAAGATTTGTATTTGAATGACAAAGATGTACAGTTCTTGTTCATTAATACGTGGGAACGCGATAAAAATTATAAAGAGAATGTAGCAAAATTCATTTCTACAAATAAATATCCATTCGAGGTATTGTATGATGACCAAAAAGATCCTGAAACAGGTAAAGTATTAGCTGCTAAATTGGGGGTAAACGGTATTCCTGCAAAATTTATAGTGGATAAGGAAGGAATTATTCGATATGCCTTGACAGGTTCTTCATCTGATATTGATTATATCAAATTGGAAATGAAAGAATTGATAGAGTCTGTTAAACAACCGAAGAAAAGTTAACATTCAGTTATCTATATACTTGTAAACCCCAGCTGTATAGCTGGGGTTTATTGTTTTAGAAAGCATAGCTATATCATAATTGTGTTAAAATATTTTCTTAAGGATAGAATACTATGAGAAGTGAAATAATTACAACAATTTTGTATTATTATAATATATCTATGATTTTTGAATATTCGAATTTTTATTCTCCAGAACAAAATCTACGTATAATACATCTTGATGAATTAATGTATTTGGGCGGTGAGACTCTACTAAAACCACACAAGTTAGATTTCTATGCCCTATTATTTGTAAGAGAAGGGACGCTTATTTTAAATATAAATTACCAAAAATTGGAGATCAAAAAAGGCGAAGCCTTTTTTGCTGGACCAGGGCAGTTTCATTCGTTTACTGAATTTTCAGACGTAAAATGTATTGTAGTTTCTTTCACAGAAGAATTTTTACTGAATAATGTTAAGGAAGATGCAGTTATAGAAAATTTTAAGCTCTTATTGAATTTTTCTCATGTAAAAAATTGAAGACTGATACTAGTAATGTGAATAGTATCAATCATTTATTGGACGTTTTGTTTTTAGAAAGCAGAAATAGATTTGATCACCTCCAAACTTCTGTTTTACAAAATGTATTAGCTGCCATACTTTATTTATTCGAACGCAGCAACTCCAGAAATGCTCAACCTGATGATGCCGATAAATACCATAAATTGGCACTAAATTATAAATTGTTGCTAACACAAAAACTAAAAGAGCATACCAATTTACAGTATTATTTAGATCAGCTGAATGTATCCCAAAGTACTTTACAGCTAGCCACTAAAACTGTTTTTCAAAAATCTCCAAAAGCCATTTTAGACGAATTGCTTATTTTTTGTGCTAAACGTATGTTGGCAGATCCTTCGAAACGCATACAGGAAATAGGCTACGAATTAGGTTTTTCGATTTAGAGTGATACTAATAAAAATACGACCTTAAAAAGAAAGGTCTATTGAGATGAGAGATGGTTAAGATGTATTTGTCCGTTTCCTACCTCTCGTCTTAAATCAGTCATTAAATAATCCGAACAGCATTTGTAAATGTTAAACAAAATTTATTTTGTTATGAAAAAATATGTTGCTCCTGTTGTACAGGTGGATGTTATTGAATTAGAATTATCTTTTGCAGCAGGCTCAGCAGTGGTATCTCCCTTAGGCTATAATGATGATCCTTTACAAGAGTCGTGGGAGGAAGAATCAATGGTGCAAGAATTTGAATGGTAATAAAATGAAAAATTATTATATACATATTCTAGCTGTAATATTTCTTCTGCTCATATCCTGTGATAAAAGCAAAGAAAGTATGCAAGATGCTACAGCTTATGTGAATGTAAAGATTTCAGATGCATCCTATGCTAATTTCTCAAATTCTAAGCTAGGTAGTCTTTCTTCTAATAATACAGCAGAAGTAATTATTCCCTGGAATAAAGACATCGATGTCATTTTACGATTAAATAATAATGTGAATAATAAATTTGCTACTACAAGTTTGAATACAAAAGCTGTCCATACCATTGATAAAGATGTGCACTATAGCTTGCTTGTATTTAATTCTAAAAATGAATTTGTAGTCAGTAAAGATTATGTGGTAGGACAGGAATCCGGAAATGGTATTCCCTTATCTAGTACGGAGAAATATAGTTTCATTGTGTATTCTTTCGGAGAAAAAAGCAAGCTTTCTGATATGAATATAAATAGTGGCGAAAGTATGGACAAGACTTTATTGTTTCTTTCTTCCCTAAAAGATGTAATGTTGGATACACGAATCGGCATTCAATTATCTGTAGAGCAAAATAATCTAGGATTAACTTTAAAACATCAATTTTCAGAAGTAAATGTCAAAATCAATACAGAAGATGTGGGAAAGGTTGAGGCAGTAGGCGATCTTCATATTTCTAATGTTTTTTCTTCTGCAGTGGTATATATGAGTAAATCTTCAAGTTTTCCGAAGAATGTAAGTTTTACAAGTAATTCTGTTATTCAAACTTTAGAGCCATTTCAGAAAAATGATAATGGAATTTATTCTAATTCCAATATTGTCTATGCTAATGGGGAACTAACGAATGTTTTGACCTTGGAAAAATTAAAAATTGGGGGCGTTCAAAAAGAAAATTTGGATTTATTTTCTTTGTTGGCTAGACCAGGTGTTTCCTATACTATTGAGATTGTATTAAAATCCAAAGGTGGGTCGTTGGAAGGATTTAATGATGGTACGCTAATATGGGCAAATGGAAATCTCATTAAAATAGGGGAGGATCAGTATGCATTTGCTGCTTCTCAAGGCGAGTATGGTGATTACTGGTATCGTAGCAATGACGGTTTGGTATATTCTAATCCGATGAATACCCAGAATAAAAGTTCGAGAACGGGCGTTCCAGTCGACAATATTTGTGGCAAGGTAGGAGCAGGCTGGCGCTTACCAACAGAAAAAGACGTGTTTAATTTAGAAAAATATGTGGATTGGTATGGAAAATCTAATAAAGCATTTGGGGCCTATGTAAAGCCTGATGGTACATCTGTACAAGGAATTTATATTGGATCTAATAAAATTCCTTCCGTCGCTGACCAAGATAAATATTTATTCTTACCAGCGGCTGGTGCCTACAATAGCGGTTCTCCGGCAGAAGTCAATCAATCTTGTTTTTATTGGCATTCGGGTAATGTTTATAAAGGGGAATCAACCTCTTTTCAAATTGCTTCTTATTATTTTAGTCCGAATAATGATGGTGGAAAAGATTTGAGTCGTACGAATTCGGTACGTTGCGTGAAGGATGTAAAATAACAGAAATGCCCAGTTTAAAGCTGGACATTTCTTATTATAGGAAGTATTATCTTAGTATAAGCTTATTTCAGACCATCCAAAGTTTTACGTTTTTGATCCAGTTGATGTTCCATTATGAGATCGTAATCGGATTTATTTTTATCGGATTTACTCAATAATACGAACAGTTCTAACGAAATTAGAAAAGCCAACAAGATCACATAGAAAATCAGCGCTACCGTGCTTTCTTTTAAGATTTCAAGCATAGCATTCAACTCTTCCAAAAATCCTTTTTTAGTTTTGAGTTCTGCTCTTAGGCTTTCTTCAGCTTTCAATTTACGCTGACTGTATTCTTCATATTGATCACGAAGCTGTTTTAAGTTATTGTTATTTAGATCAGCTTCTTTAATCTTTGGATTTGCAATAGGATTATTAGATACCGTACGTTGGGTTTTATTGGTAATGCTACCATCCTCATTTTTTATCGGTACAGTCGTTACGCTAGTGGATACTGTGTTGATCGTAGGGGTTTGACTAATCTGTTTATACAACTCAATATTTCGATGATCCAACGAGTCAATTTCCACTTGCAATTCAGAGAGTTTCGTATTAATGACTGATAAACGATCTGGCAATTGCTTTTTTACCTGCCTGTCTACGATTTCAATCATTTTTTTCTCGATATCATCTTTGAAAATAATCTGATCCAAAATCGCTGACCCTAATACGGCCATGATAACGGCAATCACCATCCGAAAGATCGATGCGAACTTATTATGCCCAACATTTAAAATAATTTGCCGTTCGATTTGAATAATGATTAAAACAAATATTATAGCAATTCCTATGGAACCCCATGTGCCTGTTTGGATATATCTGTCTGCAAAGGAATAACCTACAAAAGCCCACAGAATAATCAAAATCAAGATAGCAGAAGTGTATTTTTTTAGTTGCTTATAACTTGCTTCTGTACAACTTTGAAGTATATTGTAGTTCCATCCAGTCAAGAAGCAACCGAATTTTATCCACCAATTTCTCATAATGAATTATTATCAATTTTAAGATTATGGATAGAAAGGGAGGCTAATCCTTTGGTAAATCCTACTTCGTACGATTGGAAAAGACCGGTCATGTATAATTCACCTTCTTCCAAATGTGCTTTCATTTTATTTAGTTCGTCTACATGTTTGATGTAGGTTTCTTTTCTGGATTTCAAGAGTTCTACCAAATCACTTAAGCCAGCTTCAGATCTGCTTTTGATATGAAAATCGATCTCACGGATCATGTCTTCATATTTGAGAAGTACCTGCTTGAATTTGATTTCAAGATTACTCTTTATAATCGTAAGATTTTTCTCTTTATAAGATTTATCTGGATTTACGAGCGCGTCGTTGTATGCTTTGGATTCATAATCTTCTTTTAGGAATCCGTAAATAATATCAATAGGCAATTTTGTCCCAAATTCTAAACTTGTACTGCTGGTATTATAATTTGGATCCGAATCGTCTACAAAGAGATTACGTGGAAGGTCTGGTATTTCTTCTTGGTCCGTAGCTTTTTCTGTTTTCTCTGCTTCTTTTCTTTTAAATATAAAATCGAAAATTCCCATATTTTTAATGTTAGGTTAGATGTATTTAATTGGTACTTCGTACAAGCGATGGCCTTTAGAGTGGCAACTTTCGCATAAGGTGATAAGTAGATTGTCCGCGTAATCCCAAGGGTCCGCATGTACATTCAATCTCTTGATAATATGATATTGTCTGTGATGAACATGTAGCTTGACTTCGCTGCGCTTACAATGTACACATTTGAATTGATCACGGTTTAGAATATGCTTTCTTTTGGCAATCCATCTCGGATCAAAAAGCTTTTCACCATAGTAGACTTTTGTGTTCATAATGGAATATAAATTTCAACGGCAGTAGGTTAGTAATAAAAAGTTTTCAAGTCGATGATATCAAATATAATACTTTTCATAGATAATCTTTATTAAGATTCACTATTTTGTAAGGTGAAAAATTCTTCTTTATCCATATTTGCATTCGAATCATGTGCTGTATATTTTGGAAAACCAACCGTAAAAGTTGAACCAGCATTTGGTTGGCTTTCTATATGAATAGTTCCTTCATTAAGTTCAATTAATTCTTTGCAAAGCAACAAGCCCAATCCAGCGCCTGACTCGTTAGAAGTGCCTATTGATCGCTGTTGTACTTGATTGAATAACGCTTCGGATTTCTCCATGTCTATGCCCACACCTTCATCCTGTATATGAATATAAATCCTTTGCTCGTCTTCAGTCGTAGAGATATACACATGGCCATCTTGGTAACTGAATTTAATCGCATTACTAATCAGATTCCGTAGGATAATGCGCATGTGGTCATAATTCACAAAGAGAAAACTTGATTCATTCACATTCACATGGATGTGAATTCCCTTTCGGATATAATGTATTTTAAATTCGTTAATAATTTCTTCAAGGGCTTTTACCACACATATTTTCGTTCGAATGGTAGGAGCACCTTTCATGCTATTGCTACTCCATGTAAGGATTTGATCCAAGACTTTATGCTGATCCTTCAATTGTCTTTTGAGTTGTTCTATAAAATCATGCATATGATCTTTATTGACCGTATTCGTTTCGAAAATATCAATAATAATAGAAGCATTGACCAAGGGTGCACGCATATCGTGAGCCATAATAGAGAAAATCTTTTCTTTCTCATTATTCATTTCTTCTAAACGAATGCGTTGCTCCTCAATCTGTTTTTTGTCATTATAGATCACACGTTTGAAGAAAGCTATGGTTGTGATTAAGAAAACCAAAGAGGATAATATATTATATATAGCTCTATCTTTGTGTACGGGTGCTTCGATAAAATCTATGTCAGGATTCGAGTAAATAATTAAGATACCACAACTTATAATTCCACTGCCAATACTTAAATATTTGATGTTGTCGTACAAAAGCATGGATACAACCAAGACACTCAATAAAAAATACTGAGCTCCATTTTGATATAATAATCCGCTAATAAAAAATAAAATTGTACTGGATATAAGGAGCAAAGCTTTTGCACTTCGTGGGCGATGGAAATATTGCAACCCCAACACTACGCTATAGGACATGCCTGTCAATAGATTGATAGAGGATAATATCCAGCGTTCTTGAAAAATATTGATTGTCGAAAATACGAAGGACGGAATAATGCATAGAATACATATGATATTCACCATACATATTCTTTTGATATCCAAATACGAGGAATTCGCATCAGCGCCTATATGCGTTAGGAGATGCAAATAGTATTTCAGTTTCGTCATTCTACAGGATAGGCTAGATGTTGCTGTAAATATACGAAAAAGTTGTCCCTCTATCTGTCCGGTTTGACGGATTATTTGCCATGGAAAATTAAAAAAAGCCAAAACTTTTATTTGCCTAACTATTTTTAAGTAGGAGCTGTGGGTATTCACTGAGTTGTTATAATTGTGAAATACAAATTCATTTCTAATTATTGAAACCACAACAATTATAAAATATTGTAATCCTATTTTATGAAATGAAGGTTCTAGACTTTCAAAGCTACAGCTGCAAAATATTTGAAAATCAAATCAATGAAAGAATTCGTTTTGTTACCTGAATAATAAGCGAGTGTTGTTTTTAACCTCTGACCCTTAATTGGGCAGAGGTTTTTCGTTTAATCATTATTCTGAATGAAAGTATTCTTTTTTGGAGGTTAAAGCAGAACTAACTTTTTATATATACCTTTAACGGCCATTTCGCCAATACAATGTTATGTGCAGTTATAATTCATTAATTTTTAGTGCGACTTCTCTAAATGTTTGCCATTCTTCTTCTACAAAATTATCTTCTAGTAATCTTTTTGCAACTGCTCTAGCAATGATTGGCTTAGAATTTCCAGTTCATCTTTGACTTCATTTTCAATGTTTTCATAATTAGAAAATGTAGCTCTCATTGTTACTTCATAGTTTTGACCAAATACGCAAAAGCTATCGTTAATATTCCAATCTCTTGATGTTAATACTTCAGCGATTGCATCATCTTGAATTCCTATAGCTTTAAGAGATTCTTTGCTTTTATAACCCTGTCTATCATCAGAATCATCGTTATGGAAGCATATAAATGTTGGTATTTTTAATGCTGTAAATAATCTCCACCAATTTGCTAAATTTCCTTTTCCACCAACTCCAATTATTGCAATTCCTTCTTTAAGTACATCCAATCCGACACCTTCAAAAATTATTGGAAGAGATAACTCTTCAGTTTCTCCTTTCACTAAAACTATTTTTTTTGCAAATAATCCACTTAGTATATTTGTTTTGCTGTGAGCAGCATAGAAAGGAAGTATAGTTTCAGCCGTTGCTCGAACTGCACCTGTATCTATAGAAAATTGAGCAAACTCTTCTGCTGTAATATTTGATATTTTTGTTTGCTCATCTTTGGAAACAATATATATACCTGGTAAATATTCTAAGTTTATAAAGTAGGGACTATGAGTGGTAATTATTATCTGCAATCCACTTTCAGCTAAAGAATGCATTTGTTTAGCTAACCATTTTTGTGCAATAGGATGAAGATGAGATTCTGGTTCATCTAAAATTAATATCATCCCTTGACCAAGAAAATTATCTGAATATGCTTTTGCAAATGATAAAGCTAAAATTTGTTGCTGACCAGTTCCTAATTCTTCAAATGCTCTAATTTGTCCATCTTCCGATGGATGAACTTTCAATGTTTTAAAATAATTACTAGGGTCGTACGAGGAAAAATCAAAGCCTAAAGCGTGTGTCATATTTGACATCATTTGACCTGAAATGGTACACATACTTTCTGAAAATTGTCTAAATTCTTCTACTTCAAGGAAGATATATTTATTATGTTCAAAAAGTTCTTTTAATCTCTGTACTTTTTCTTCGTCACTACTTAATTTATCGGGAAATGCTTTAGTTACTTTGGATAATAGAGTATATTTAGAAGCATAACTTAGTTGAAAAGATAAATTTTGTTCTGAATTTACTATAACACATAATAATTCTTCTCTTAAATTATTACTTACATATTGATTTTTAAAACCATTTTCAGCTTGAGTTGCAGTGTATGAACTTTCAGTTCCTTTGACGTAAGCATAATTAAATCCTCCACAAGAAAATTCTCCTTGTCTGCCTAATCTCGTTCTAAATCCAGAAACTTTTGTTGAAATAGATATTCTATTAGAAGTAATTCTTTTGTAAAAATCATAATCATCTAAGTTTTTATATTTAGGATGAAATTCACCGAACATAAGTTCAATAGCTCGTATTATATTAGATTTTCCAGCGTTATTTTCACCAACAAAAGTAATTGGCATATTTTGATGAAATTTAATAGAGATTGGTTCATCACCAATTGATCTAAAATTCTCAATAGTAATCTCTTCTAATCTAGGTAATAGTGGAGGATTAGAAAGCCTAAACTTTCAACTTTGCACTAACCTAAGCCACAGCCTTTTATTATTTTCTAAATTTATGAAAAAAGGAAATATAAAAAGCTGTTGCGACTAAAAATGCTCAAACTTTCTATATTTCCCTTAACCCGCCATTTCGCCAAGCCGATGTTAGGTGTAGCCAGTTTTTTATTCGTTTAATCTATTTTCTATATCCATCTGTTGATGTAAAATTCTGATAATCTCAATTGCATTTTCTTTTAGATTTATTCGATAAAAAATAAAATGTGATTTAACTTTTGAGCGATAATAACCTTTTCTAATATGACTATAATCTTTACCACAAGTTGGATTTTGAGTTAAATAATCAATTTCTTCAAAAATTAAATTGAAATACCTATCAGCTTGTTCCTTCGACCAAGTTTCAAAAGTATATAGCCAAATATTTTCGAGGTCAAATTGTGCTTCTTTACTGATTTTGAAATTCATTATTCAGAAGCATATTTTTGATGAATATTATTTAAAAGTGAATCTCGGTTGAAGTTTTTCACAAAACCAGATTTTTCTCCTTTTTTAAGTTCATTAATTAATTCTGATTTCTTAGTTTCCTCATATTCAAACATTCTCAATGCAGCTCGAACAACCTCGCTTGCCGATGAAAATTTACCAGATTTTACCTGTTCATTTATGAACTTATCAAAATATTCGCCGAGAAGTATAGAAGTGTTTTTCGCCATAATTTTATTATTTGATTCAAATATACCAAATCTTGGTACACTATTCAATAATTAAGCGTTAATTTTTAGACGAAATCTTGTCAACTGATTACACATAACGGACCGCGGCTTGGCGAAGTGTGGGGAAATCGAAGCTAAAAGTTTCGATTTTGCACTGAGGCGAGCCAAAACGAATGTTTATGAGTTAAATTTAAAAATAAAAAACGAATAAAATTCGTTTTTGGCGACAAAGTAGGGCAGAACGTTGAACTTAGCAGTTCAGCCCCGCTTTTGGCAAAACCTTGTTGTGCGTAGTTATTTTTTCTTGTATCCGTCAAATTGTTCGTTTTTAGTTTTTCCTATTCCTTCTCCGTAAACAACACCTTTATATTTTAATGTGTCTATCCAATTGTATTCTGGATTAAACTTAATAAAGTTTGAAGTCAGTTCGTTAGTTTTCATTGTATCAGCGGATAATCAAGCGCACAGTATCAAAACTATTAGCTCGTTTTATGGTATATCAGCCAATAAATTAAGGCGATACTACCGTAATAAACTCAGTGGTTTTCAAGAGTGGGCCCATCGCGAAAATGCACAGGAAGGACTAATATTTCCACAGAATATAGGTAGTAGTCTTTCCATTGATGAGACCAGTCTTTCTCATGGTGAACTCTATACGGTGGTAACTTATAAAGAAGCTCACGGAAAGAAAGGTACTATAGTTGCAATTCTCAAAGGAACTAAATCCGATAGTATTATCTCTGTGCTTCAACAAATTCCACTCCGATTATCGCAATAAAGTACAGGAAATAACACTTGACTTAGCTGGCAATATGGGGATTATAGCTAAGACGTGTTTTGCTAATGCTGTACAGGTTATTGATCGCTTTCATGTGCAGCAATTGGCAACTCAGGCACTTCAAGAAATCAGGATAAAACACCGGTGGCAAGCTATTGAGGAAGAAAATAAAGCCATTGAAGATGCTAAAAAGAGGAAAGAAACTTACACTTCAGAAATTTTATCAAATGGTGATACTATAAAGCAAATGTTAGCTAGAAGTCGCTATTTACTCTATAAAAGTGAACACAAATGGACAATAGAACAAAAGCAAAGAGGTAGTTTACTATTTGAACGCTATACTGACATTCAAAAGGCTTACAAATTATGCCAAGAATTATCTTGGATATTCAACACAACTGTTGATAAAATCTATGCTTTTACACGATTAGCTAAATGGCTGAGAAGGTAGATCAAGCTGGATTCAAGTCTTTCAATACCGTGTCAAGAACCATAGATACGCATCACAAAAAGATTCTAAACTACTTTGATAACCGAAGCACCAATGCTTCAGCAGAATCTTTTAATGCTAAAATTACGTGAGTTCGGTTTAAGCAGCAAGGAATAATTGCTTTTCTTGCTGTTGAAACTGAATATTTAGAGAAGGTTTTTTAGGGAAGAAGGCTAGGCAGCTAAAGCTCCCAAAATATTCAATAAGAAGTTATTTACAGACCTGTGTCTAGTGTGTTGTAGTTTGCATATATTCTTTAATTCATCATTTACACATT
>NZ_JAAKGQ010000045.1:0-30335 GCF_011043515.1 Sphingobacterium sp. SGL-16
GACACAGCATTTGAAATAGCTCGAAAAACACAAACTAACTGGTGCACCGTAGAAAAATATTTAGAACACGGAATACTTTCAACAGATAGGAGTACATCAGTTACATTATAATAGATATATAAACGAAATCAAACACATGTGCAGTTAGGAAATCATTCCTACCGCCATGTTTAGATCCTTAAAGGATATAGGACTAAACCATCTTGTGAACGATCGTTCACAAGATGGTTTAGCTTAAATTTTCCAGATAATAAACACAAAAGGAATCGAACATATCCTCAACCATTAAAATCAATAATCCTAATATCGTGACTAATTGCATTCCTTTACCTTTACCCAAAATACTATCAATTTATGTGACAAATCCAGAATTTAGATATTAATAGTAATTTGTAAACAAAAAAAATCGATACAAATTAATAATACCCTAAGAAGTATAATTATTATATTAATAAGCTTGCTATACGGTCTTTAAATAGTAATATTTAGAGGCCATTTGTTGCTTTTTAAGGATAAAAGTGGCTCAAAAATGATTCTAGAATAATTTAGTGTTATTATTAAATTATAATCTACTATAAATCTAGAGCATTATGGAATGATATTTTAAATTTTGCAAGGAATATTAACTTCATAAGAGCTTGATCGAGCTGTGTTTACTGGAATTTAAGTTTCTCTACTAAGTCAGTAAAATATTGTTGCCCCCAAATTTCAAGGCTTGCATCATTTTTTATGAACGGAACAACATCTTCTTTTACATGATTAAATGAAATAGTTTTGATTTTTTCATAAAGAAGTTCTAAGATGTCATTTTGGGTCATTTCTTTTTCCTTCCAGTCACCAGTATCTATTGCTCTAAGCTTAAAATGGTTTATATCAAGAGATATACCTTTTTTTATATACCACTCCAAATCATACCAATCCCTTCCTTTCACTCTATTTTTCCATTTGCGGAATAGGAGTGCGTGCATTTTTCCTGCAAATAGACTCGGTTTGTCGAAACATTTTACATAAAAGGAAAAGGGATGAGTTAATAGTTTCATTTCTGTTGTAAACCCGAGAGGTGGCTGACGGTCGACTTCTATCTTAATCTTTATGCCCCTATTGGTAGATTTAATACCAGATTGCTTTACTATATCTTCCAATACCAGCTCTTTCCATTCTGTTTCAGATTTCAGAAAGGCTGAATCTATATTTGTTTTTTCTTTTTTCTCTTTCTCTCGGATGCTAACCTTCATACCGATAGATTCAAACTCAGTTAAGATAGCTTCGAAATAAGGTTCAAGGGAAAAATTTGGGTCAGCTTCCAAAAGTGAAAAATCAAGATCCTCAGAAAACCGGTCTAGACCGTAGAATATCCGTAGGCACGTTCCACCATAAAATGCAGCCTTTTCAAAAAAATTTGTCCTTGAAAGACCGGCTAGTGCCACTTCTTGCATGATTTCCCTTAAAGCTGAAAGTACTTCTTCTGTGTTTTTAGGTTCATATTCCGATATCCATTCTTTAATCATAATTTTTTAAGGGTTTTAATGAGTGTTCTTAAACTTTCGTTTTTTGGCGCATCAGGAATCCATGAACTTAATTCCTTAATATTGAGTTTTTGTAGCCTTTCAGCATCTATTCGTAAGTCTTCAATCAAAAAATCATATGTTTGGGATATGCTTCGTAAATTAAGTCCTGCTTTGCTGATTATTTTATCAAATAATGCTTTTTCAGGTGAAGCTATAAGGGCAACTTGTCCCGATATGAGTTCTACGCTTTTTATTCCAAAGCTGTAATACGGTAAAGGCATAAACCGATATGTAAACCTCCCAACAGGCGTTTTTATTTTTTTTGAGAGCTTCATCGTAACGGAACTTATTTCAAAGACCCGCTCAGGAATAAACCCCCAGTAGGAAAGAGCAGTCTCAAGTGACACATAGCTCGGACCCCACAAATAATTTGCTATTAAAAAGGGTTCTGGCGCTATTAAATCTGTATTTCTGCCAGGAATATATAGTCCTCTTTTTAAGAGTATGAGGTCTCCATTTTTAATAAGTTCACTAATTTTATCATTTGGTCTTTTGTAATCTTTAAGCATATCCAGCATGACCTGTCTGGTGAACGGTGCATTATTGAACTGTTTGGCTAAATATCTAAAGTCCATAATTGTTAAATTGTTTTACAAAAATCGGAAAAATACCGATTTAACGCAAGTATTTTAACATAAAATGTTTGTGAAATAACTTCATTTTAATCGGTTTATTTCCGATTATTATCATGTAAATTAACATATATTTTTTTTGTTATATGTTCAACGACATTAAAAACTAGATAATTAATAGCTTTCTTTTGATATTGCTTGAGAAGTTAGAGCAGATAATAATCCTGTTTTCAAAAATTAAATTTACCTTACAAATAATGTAGCTACTCCTAGTTCACTCTCATTATCCAACTTACCCGTTGTCAGAAGGATGATTTATTAAAGCATATTTTTTAATGTGCGCTTCTTATTATTAGCATCTGCTTCATCCAAGAGTGAACTTAATTATGTTATTATAACATTGCTATCTTTACAACTTATATTTCACTGATCTATTGTATTAATAATCAACTTATCAACAGGAGAAATAGAGGGTCCAAAATAATTCGTTAAAACCCCGTGTTCATTGATCAGGTATTTGCTGAAGTTCCAATCTGGAGCATGGTCATTCCAACCATTTACTTGGGCATTACTTAGCCATTTGAAAATAGGATGCTGGTTTTCATTCTTAATTACAACACTTTTTGATGTTAAAGGAAATGAAACTCCATAATTTACTTGGCAGAACTGACTTATCTGCTCATTACTACCTTTTTCTTGCTGGCCGAAATCATTTGAGGGAACAGCGATTATCATAAGTTTTTTATTGTGTTGCTCATATAAAGCCTGCAATTCTTCATACTGCCCTGTATACCCACAATCTGAGGCTGTATTAACAATCATTATTTTCTTCCCAGCAACCAAAGATGACGTTAAGTGTTTTCCATTATTTAGCACCAGAGATTCTATGGGAAATGGCTCTTTGGGAGCAGCATGGTTTAAATTAGATAGAACAATTCCATTTTTACCCACCTTACCTATTTTTCGGATTAGAGGATAAAAAAACCGTACTATTTTTTGTTTTAGTGAAGCCATCTTTCTTGAGTTTAATGTTTATAATGATTAGACTACATTGCTTATTGTAAAGGGTACAGTTAGCTATATATTCTTTAAAAATTGAATTATGGTTTTTTCTTTTCTGCTTAGCGTATAAACTATAATTGATAGTTATTTCAAAAGTTGCAGGATTTAAACCCCAAATTAATCTATTAAAATCATTTGGGGTTTGAATATTCAACCCACAAGTTATCAAGTATTTATTTTGTAAACAAGAATACAAAATAAACAGCCATACTTTAATATTAATAATACCTTATAGAAAATTTATCCCACGGTTTGCGTACCTTCTTCATAGATGCTAACCAATCATTCTCTTTATTAGCATATCCGACATACATCAAGGAAACACTTTTTAATCCTAGGCTATCCAATTCTAATTCTTTATCAACAAGCAAATTATCAAAACCTTCTACGGGTGTAGAATCAATTTTTAACTCTGCAGCTTGCGCTAGTGCTAAACCTAGTGCAATATATGTCTGTCTAGCGATGTGAGCATGATTTTCTTCTGCTGTCTGGTTCAAATACATTTCTTTGAGCTTATCAGTATAAGAACTAAAACGGCCTTGAGGTAACCCTCGCTCATGAGTTGTCCAATCGTAGACTTCATCAATGCGCTCTGCTGTGTAACGATCCCAGGCCGCAAAGATTAACACATGTGAACAGTCACGCATGCAATCTGGATTCAATGCCCCAGCAGTTAACCTTTCTTTAATTTCTTGGTTTTTAATCACCAAAACATGAAAGGGCTGTAAGCCTGAAGATGTAGGTGCTAAACGCGCTGCCTCTACTATTTTATTGATATCCTCTTCGTTTACTTTCTTTGAAGAATCATATGCTTTTACGGCATGACGCCATTGTAAATCTTGTATTAAAGCCATACTTAATCGTTATTTGAAACTGCTAATATTACATCCATATTACCACGAGTGGCATTTGAATATGGGCATACCTCATGTGCCTTTTCAATTAAATCTTTGGCCACATCAAGGCTTACTCCAGGGATATTAGCATGCAGTTCTGCAGCTAAAGCAAAACCACCTGCACCATTTTGTCCAATAGACACTTTAGCTGTAACACTAGTAACACCTGTTTTGATTTTAGCTTTACTGATAATAAGATTAAGAGCACTATCAAAACATGCAGAATATCCTGCTGCAAATAACATTTCAGGATTCAGATAATCATCATTTGCTCCTCCCAATGCTTTGGGCATCCTTACTTCAATATTTAAAACCCCATTTTCTGTACTTACTTTACCATTTCTACCTCCGGTAGCAACAGCCTGTGTAGTGTATAATGCTTTCATGTTTTTATGGTATTTAAAATTTTATTTATAATATGTGTTAATTGAATTTGTTCCTGATCGGTAAGCGATGATTTTTCTTTTAATTGCTTTGGTATACATTCCGCACTTTCTTCTAATGATGCTCCCTTATGGGTTAATGATATTTCTACAATACGTTCATCAATAGTGCTGCGATTACGATTAACCAAAGATTTTGCTTCTAATCTTTTAAGTAAAGGTGTTAAGGTCCCACTATCTAAATGCAATAGCTCTCCTATTTCGCGAACATTTAACTTCTTGTACTCCCATAGCACTAGTAAAACTAAATACTGGGGATAGGTAACATCAAGACTTTCTAATAAAGGTCTATAAGCATTACTTATTTCCTTTGAAAGAGAATAAATTGGAAAACAAAGCTGATTAGATAATTTCAATATTTCTTTCATGCCAAACTATTATACAACAAAAGTAGAACATTAATATTGTGTTGTACACAATTTAATTTTGCAAAATATAATTATGACGAATATTTGATAAAACATTATCCTTAATTAAAATCAGTAAATTCTTTTATCAACATTAGCGTGAATTCAGTTTGAATGGCAAGAAATAATTATTTTTCTTGCCATTCAAACTGAATGTTTAAAGAAATTTTTTGGAAAAAAGACATAAGCATTCTTTTGAGAGATAACCATTAGTATTCCACCCAATCCCGACAACATACAACTTTCCATAATCCTTCTGAAATGCGCCTACAGATACAGGAAAAACAGATTCCCATATATAAGTTTATCGGGGGAATAGAAAAGCAACAGATGGCGTGTTCATAACATAATGCGATGATATTATCGGCACAAAAATGCTGAACATAAAGTGCCCTTTGCCATTTCTCTATGTGGGAGAATCTAAGTCTACTCGTAAATGGATACTGTGTGCCGGCATATTGAGCATCATGTTTTTTAGAAGAGGTTTATCAGTACCGTCTTCGTCAATCCACCTGACCATTCATGTTCTTTTATAAAACGGAGCGTAAAACCCACAGGTCTTTAGCCTGTGGGTTTTACGCTCCGTTTTATAAAAAATAATTATTTCTTAATAACGAATACTGTAGCTACTCCGCGTTCACCTTCATTATCGAACTTACCATTATCAGATGGGTGATTTACAACACCATAATTTTTAACCCAAGCTGTAGATGATCCACCTCCGTCATAATTAAGCGCTGAAACACAATCTAATGCGGACATGAAGCTTGAAAGCTCTGCAATAGACATGCCTCTTGATGAAGAAGCGCGTCCATCAACGACGACGACTAATAATTTATTATTGGATGTAAGTCCCACGGCGGTTCTAGGATGTCTAGCGGTATTAAAGTCTACTTCTAATTGAGTTAATTCTTTACCGCCAAATATTAAAAGTGGACCTCCTGCCAGCGCTGTAGGCTCAGTGATTGATGACCATCCTGCTGAGGGCTTCATCACTATGCTTGGTGATCCAGAGGTATTTAATATTAATGCACCATTTTCTCTGTAGCTGTTAAAGCCACTATTTGTTTCTTTGATAACTTTGCCATCACTTTTTAAGAATACTGTTGAGCCGCCCGATGTAGTATTAAAATAGCTCCCATTAAACGCAACTAATGCATTATGCTGATTTGCCGCTTCACTTGTCTTCAGAAAACCTGAAGAGACAAATGGTAATTCTATTTTTGCACCTTTTGATAAGTCTATTTCTAAAATAGTAACAAACTGTTTTGTTTCGAACAAATTATTAAAATGAAAACTTTTCCACTCTATACCCTCGGCTACGGTTTTTACGTCCCACTTGGTGCTGGCTAAGATTGCTTTAACGTCTAATTTCTCGACGTTAGTGTAATCGTATGGGAGTTGTGTTCCTTCCTCTTTTTTAGAACAATTTACAAAAAGGAATAAAAATAGAATACTATATAAAATTCTGTTTTTCATAGTAAATAATTAGGGGTTGTTAACCCATTTAACATTTAATTTCAATGGTTCTTGAATGATATTCAACTGCTTATCAAGTTTTAAATACTCTCTGTTTCTATAAAGATTTATTTCCTGACTATTATTCTGATAATTAACACCTGCGACATTAGATTTTCCCCAAGAAAATGGCCAATTTGGTATGAGCTGCTTGGCCTCTGCTTGCCTTTTAAACACGAATTTATTATTTCTTTTCTCAGCGATTAAAACAGCATTGTTTGAAAAAAGCACTAACTTATCATTTAATATTATCCCAGCATTAAAACCATTAATTCTCCAGTCATTAGGAACATTATCTATAAAATTATCCCATGAAAGTATCTCTTTAACTTTCATATTCCTTTTGTTAACAACATAAATCTTATTTGAAGTTTTTATAAACCATGTATTGCCATTATCAATGAAAGACCAAGTACCAGTTTGATCGGAAATTTTAGGGTCATTAAAGACATGGTTTCGTTGAATAATATTGATGAGGTTTCCACCATTCACCTCATAGATAGTAGAATCCATGAGATAGTAGGTATTATCATTATTTTCCCATGATACTTGAGGTGTCAACCAGAGGGCATTTCTAATAAATTTTTCATTATCTATTTCTCCATTGAAGATAGACACATAATCAAGTTTATCATTTTCTTTAGGGCTTAGGTCTCCTTCAATAAAAAACTTCGCATGTACTGCATCATGTTTTCTCAAGCGTGCAGCAACAGATACGGCATGCCAGTGATTTGAAACTACGAATACGGTATCGCCTTTTTGAATAATGTTCGATCCATATTCATCCTTCAGCACACGACTAAACACATAATTCTGAACAGTTGTTTTTGCATTTTCCTCTTTATATATCTTTGAGGGCTCAATGCCTAATTGAACTAATCCATTGTACATAACACTAGCCTCACAGATCGAAGACTTATGCGCACCACAACCACCAGAGACAATTATTTTATCTATATTTTGCACTTTATACAATCGATTAGCTATTTGTATTCGAGTAGCCAGAATTTCTGGATTGTCCGAACCTAGAACTAACATTATAGTCTTAGGGCTGGAAGCCATACTTACATGCAGAGAAAACAATATTAAAAGAAAGATAAATAATAGCTTGTTCATCCTTACTTAACTTTATATCCCATTATCTTTAATTGTCTTTCAGCACCAAACATATCTTTAGTAATATGATCAGAAAATATTGGATTGAACGTACTAGCGTAAGCAGATAACCCTTCTTTATCTACCCCCTTAACTAATGCTGGATTGTTTTGTCCTATAGGCATAAAATCACTATTGAGCATAGCACTAGGAACAAAAGAAGATCCAGCCTCTATAGTACCTTGGTCGGAATAAACAGAAGTCATAATAACAGAATTTCTAATAGTTGGATTAGTAGCTGTTGCCTCAACAAAATTATCTACATCTTTAGACGTAGAGGCTTGTATATTACCGGCTACCAGAGAATTGTAAATTTCTAAATTATTCACCAGATTACGTCTATAAACTCCCCCTCCAGGTCCTGTGGATGTATTATTCACTATCGTTGAACTAATTAAATAAACTGTAGTGCCACCGTATAGCATTACTCCGCCTCCACCATTGGCAGATGTTGACTTATTTCCCGAAATAAGAGAATTGATGACATAAGCCTTAGAATTCTCACGAACATACAAACCTGCACCATATGATGTATTAGAATTGTTCTTTATTTCACAGTTATATAATGTAATAGTGGCGTTAGGGTATCCATGAAGTCCTGCTGCCGTGCCTGATGCGGAGTTATTGTTAAACTGTGAGTTATAAGCGGTTAAATTACCATCAGCTAACCACATCCCTCCACCATTATTTCCGCCTTTATTATCGTTAATTTTTACATTTCTAAATGTAATATCCGCATTATTAAAGGCATAAATTCCAGCTCCATAACCTACAGTTCCTCCTGAGTTTGATGTTTTATTATCAACAACTTCTACATCATTTAATTCAACTTTGGCGTTTGCAATTAGCATTCCGCCACCCCAGCCGCGATTATATCGTACATCAGCTATTGTTACGTTACTTCCTCTATTGGTCGCATTCCCCCCTTTTATAATAATTCCGCTGATTGAAACTTTTGACTCGGCATCAAATGCTGCTGTAATGGTTACCGTATGATAACAATTAACAGAAGCTGAGAGCTGTCCATCAAGAATTGTTTTATAAATACTAGGATTCGATTTAGAGGCAGAAGTAGCATTAGCTTCAAAGCCACCGATTAGGGTTAAATTTTTAGCAATTTCGAATGTATTATCCGCTTGGTTTGTTGCATCACCATTTCTAATTGTTTTACTTGGTTTATATATACCCTCTGATAAATAGATGATACTATTAGTGGTAGATTTTTCCAAAGCTGTATTCAAATCTGTTGCATTAGCCCAAGATTTACCATCACCAGTTCCATCAGGCTTTACATAAAATACGGGAGCTTTCCCGGTTTCCTGAACAACTAATACCTCACGCTCATTTTCAGCACCCATTTTCACCAGTATTATTCCCGAGCGCTCATCATCCTCATTAGCCAGGGTTGTAAATCCAACTTTATTTTTTCCTTTTTCAAAATTAGCACTATCCAGCGTAATCCACGAGGCCTCAGTACTAACCTCAATATTTTGATTTGATAGGACATCAAAAGTGTAACGTTGTGATTTATTACTTACCTCCAAATAGGCATTTCCTATCATAAGCTTGCTTTCAAAAGTATTATTTTCTTTTTTACAAGCTATGAAGAGTGAAACAAAGGCAATTATTAAGATTAAACAATTAATATTCTTCATAATTCAATACGTTTGTTGTTAAGTTTATAATTGTTATAATCAGCTTCTAAAAAATCATAACAATCTTTAAGTTCCTTTTCGTCAGTATATTTACATTCATACATAAATACACCTGTATAATTAATCTTCTCTAGTGCCGCAAATATTAAGTTCCAATTATTTTTACCTAATTTATTACATGGAAGATAATGGGCCTCGGAAAGTCCATCTCCGTCGGACACATGTAAAGTCTTGACACGTGATCCAAATCTTTCAATTAATAATTCGGAGTTCATAATATGGCACATATCTACGGCAAGTCCTACATCATCAGGAAAAAGGGAGAACACGGTTTCACACTCAGCAATAGTGCGCATTAAGGGTCTTTCTCTTTCACCTACTGTCAGCTGCGGACCTAGCATGTTTTCAACCACCATTTGCATATTATGACGGCGGGTTTCTGTGTTCAATTCAATTACCGATTTCACCAACTGTGAGATCCTTAATTCTCGTTCATTGTTTCCTAAATAATACGAAGGATGAAAAAGAATAATTTGGGGCTTCAAAGCAGAGAGCACCTTAATTAACTCAATATGTGTCTGTACCACTGCGGTTCTCTGAGATTCTGTTATTTGCGATAAATCAATCTTTTGTGAGAAAGGCATATGAATAGACCATACTTTGACACCTGTAGCATCTAGTATCGTTTTTAAACTGTCTATTTTTACTTTCCAATAATCTTGATCATACTTTAAACTTAGGTCCTTGTTAAGTAAAGATCCTATATTAGATAGTTCAATGTAACGGATTCCTAAAGACTTAGCATAAAGCATTTTCTCTTTGGTAATTGCCTGTATATTTACGGAATATCCAATTGGCATTGAGGAGGGTCTTACCTCTGCAAAAAGCAGTGATAAAGACATCGTAAATAATGTAATAAAAACTAGAAAAAGCTTGAACGTTCTCATATTACCAATTTGGATTTTGCACTAAATTCTTATTAAGTAATAAATCCTCAGAAGGTATTGGTGCTAAATAGTCTTTTTCTTCATCAAATTTCCCTCCAGTTGGGAATGGATCGATATTTCCCGAATTTGCATTTTGCGCTCCAGTGAGTGGATTTCGTAATGTTCGTTGTAAAATGTTTACTAAAGAAGTTACAGAAGAAGGCGCACCTGCTGTAGATCCCGTATGTAACAATACATCAGCATTACCGTCTCCGTTAAAATCATGACTTCCAACACCTGAGAAATAAATACCCACCATCGGCTGTTCAATCTTTTTGCCTGCTTTCCAGCGCATCAAATCGTCCCAACGAAACCCTTCATTGAATAGCTCAGCGCGGCGTTCACGACGAATTTCCAAAATCACTCCTTTATTTGGACCCTGATCAACATTTGTGTACATATTTTCCAAATAGGGATCAGGATTTGCGTTGGCATTTACTAAATTCAAATTCGGCATCCCTGCGCGTGCTCTTAATTTATTGATTGATAAATCGAGGTCAGCTTGAGTAATGGTGCCCAATTCGGCTTTTGCTTCTGCGTAAACCAATAAGGCCTCTGCGTATCTAAATAATATAATGTCAAAGAAAGATCCAGAAGTTGCCCACTGTGAATTATCCGGAAGAGCTTTTATCAGTCTATATCCAGTTGTTGTGATAGATAAATTCACGGGTTCTCTTGTAGTTTTTCCTGTTACCTTAAAATCAGGACCTGCGGTAATCTGCGTTAACCGTGGATCTCTATTTTGCATCTCTTGAAAGAAGCTATAGGTTTGATATCCTGACCTATCGGTAAAACGCGATCCATCACTCATTAAGAAACTATTTACAAAGTCTTTAGTTATACCGTATGATCCTTGGGTAGCAGAAGTAAAAGAACTTCCCAATGAATGTACGCGCTTTCCTGTTTCATAATCAATGGCCAAAATAGTTTCTATATCATTTTGACTGTTTCTTCCAAAAAGATTTCGGTATGCAGCCTCACTTCCTCCTTCAGTAAACAGGGTATAGGCACCAGAATTTATTAATTGTTGTGCTGCCTGCTGGGCTAGAGTTAGATACTCTTGATGACCGGCTATACCGTGATACTTTCTATAGGTTCCCTCAAATAATGCAATTCGTGCCTTCAATAACATTGCTGTGTAGCGAGTCACTAAGTTTACTTGTTTCTCAGCCGGAATATTTTCAATTGCATAATCCAGATCTGCCATCACCGAATCCATTACTAATATGCGAGAATCACGACCTTTATAAAGGGCTGGATCCTTAGCGTCCAGAACAGTACTATACCAGGGAACATCTCCAAAAGTTTTCACTTTATCATAGTAAAAGTAGGCCCTAAAAAAGCGCGCTATACCACTAAATTTTGCTTTTGCGGCTTGGTCATCGGCTTTGTGGTAATTACTTAAAAAATAATTAATCATCCTTAAGTTACCCCATGACCAGCCCCCTGATCCGCTACCCACGGGAACTATCCTGCTACCACGAATTTTTGTACTGGGATTTAGTGGCACCAAGTTATCTGAACCAGCATCCTCTGTATAAATGCTAAAGTCTGGCAACATTGCATATAATGCATTTGATGCAACTTCAAGATCCTTAGCCGTATTAAAGAAAAAAGGTGCCTCCACTTTATCTTTAGAGGATCTATCTAAAAAATCATCGTCACAAGAACTCAAAAACGACAATACTGCTAGAATAATTATGTTTATATATAGAATCGAAATCTTCATTTTACACCTGTTTTATAAATCCAATATTAAACCAAAAGAATAAGTCTTACCCATAGGATAAACACGCTGATCTCCTCTATCATCTGCCGTAGCTGGTGAAGATAGGTTAATAGCAGAGCCTGCTTGTTCAGGATCAATATATTTGGTTAATCCTCCAAAAGTCCATGTGAAAATATTTTCCCCACTAAAAAATAGCCTTAGCTTTTCTATTTTGACCTTGCGTGTCATTTCTTGTGGCAAAGAATAACCTACAGTAAGATTTTTAGCGCGAATAAAACCCACATTAGTTAGGTAGTAATCATTAATTTGATACAAAGATCTATTACTTTGCAGTGAAGAATATCCTCTATATATCTGCGGATAGGTATTTGTTTTATTATCAGGAGTCCAAGCATTATCCACCAAATCTTTCCTCAAGAACGATAAGTAAGGTCTTTGATAAGTTCCCCAGTATAGCTCACCAGTAGGGTACCAATCTTGTCTAGCAACTCCTGATAAGGCCACAGAAAAGTCTAAATTTTTCCAGCTTGCACTTAAATTAAGTCCAAATGGAAACCTTGGTGTAGCGTTACCAATGCGCTCTAAGTCTCCATGATTATCTAGTGTATTCTCGCCATTATCAATTTTTCCATCACCATTTAAATCTAAATATTTTACATCCCCACCACGCAGGTAATTCCATTCACTATTTTGCACTACGTTAAAAATGTCACCATATACTCGAGCCAGTGAAGTGGCTGGGTTAGTAAATGTACTTTGATATGCTGCCGCTTCTTCATCAGACTGGAATTGTCCAGCCACACGATAGCCCCAAATTTCACCTAGTCTCTGGCCTTCATAGTAAGAACTTAACAATCCATTAGGGTTATTATATTTAGTGATGATACCTTTGAAATTGGAAACATTTGCCGATACGCGGAATTTCAATGGGGAGCTTAGCACATCAAAACTATTCTGGTAGGAAATATTCAGCTCATAGCCTTCATTGCGCAGACCTGCGTAATTCTCCTTAGGCTCACTAGCACCAAATACTGCAGGCAATGGCTCTCCAGGAAGATACATCCCCTCTACATTCTTACGGTATACATCCAAATTCAAGAATAATTTATTATTTAGCAAACCAATATCAGCTCCAAAATTCAAGCTTCTAGTGGTTTCCCAAGTCACTACACTAGGCAGTGGTCCAGGCATCTGTGCTATTGTTAATGGGTTGCCCTGATTTAACCAATTATTAGATCGCGTTACGTTCATCAGCTCTTTGAACGTATTTACATCTACAGTTTGGTTACCCAATTTACCATATGATGTTCTAAGTTTAAACGAGGAAACATAAGGCCTTAGGTTTTGCCAAAAATTCTCCCTATCCATTTGCCAACCTAGCGATACGGAGGGGAAGAATCCCCAACGGCTATCTTGAGGAAAACGTGAAGAACCGTCATAGCGTCCATTCATTTCAAGGAGATACTTATTATCATAATCATAATTGAAGCGCCCAAAAAATCCTCTCACAGCCCAATCCATTGCCGAGCCCGAAATATTATTCATGGTAGTAGCTAAAGCAAGATTGGAGAGATCTTCCAACAACAAATCATCGGCAGTTACCTCTACGCGATCTCTGTTAAATTGTTCTTGGTTAAAACCTGCCAGCAATTTAAAATTATGTTTTGAATCTAATTTTAGGTTATAGGTAGCAAAAGCATTTAATGCATTATATTTATCTTTCCAGCGATACTCTGTTAATCGGTTAAGCCCCTCTACGGTATAGTTTAATCTGTTACCTTTTAAATATTCAAATTGGTTTAAGCGTAGTGTTCTGCCTGTATTATCAATACGATTACTATAATCAAAATTTAACACTAATCCTTTAACAGGCTTAGCTACTGCACGAAAAGTATTGGTAAATTCTTCTGTAGTAAATACACGCCAAGAGTTCCCAGCAAATAATCCTGCATTACCACCTTGTCCACCCGTACCAGTACCAATATCTGCAGGAATGCCATCAACACTCACGGGGTAGAAGGCCATTAAATTGTACCAAGTCGTTGTACTCCATAAACCGCCGAATCCGTTTGAAAAACCGCCATAATCTTTATCACGCTCGTTTATGAACTGCGTGTTGGCAGACAATTCTAACCAGTCGTTAGGACGGAATACAATATTCGATTTAAAGTTCTGACGTTCTATGCCTGCATCTTTATTAATATTATTAATACTTTGTCTGTCATAAACCCTTCCTGAGAAATAAGCAGTTAATTTCTCCGATCCCCCTGATACCGAGACATTGTGAAAATTTGACAATTGGTTCTTACGAAATAATTCATCCCACCAATTGGTCTTATAGAAGAATTTATTTGTTCCATCAGCTTGCAATTCATGAAATGGTGAAATTTGTCCATCGGCAACCATTCTAATTGTTTCCCAGTCCATAGCATTATACTGACTATAGCTACTACCATTATATCCATAAAGGGCTGCATCTACAGTTTTTGCGTACACATACGGATCGGTAATAAAATCAGTCCTTGCAGCTGGAGATGTCCAAGCAAAATTATTAGAATAGTTAATGGATGTTACACCTGACTTTCCAGTTTTTGTGGTAATAAGTATTACCCCGAAAGCTCCACGCGCTCCATATATCGCTGCTGAAGCGGCATCTTTTAATACGGTCACCGACTCTATATCATTTGGATTAACACGTGTTATATTACCTTCAATTCCGTCAATTAATACAAGTGGACCTCCACCATTAATGGAGTTAAATCCACGTACATTAATATCTGGCGTTTCCGATGGGTCTCCATTATTAATCTGAATATTTAGTCCTGGCATTAACCCTTGCAGAGCCGTTGCTATATTAGCATCAGGTCTAAGTGCTATGTCTGAGGCATTGACTTGTGAAACAGCACCCGTCAAGTTAGCCTTCTTTTGGACACCATACCCAACGATTACCACCTCCTGTAGATCACTTGATTTAGCATTTAGCATTACATTTACAGGCTGGCCAGCGAGATAAGCAATAGTTTTATCTTCGTATCCCATGGCAGTGATTATCACCTGACCTTCTCTTTGAATTACTTTAAGGGAGAAAGATCCATCTTCTGCTGTCGCTGTTGCGGCATTACTGTTTACAATTCTTACAGAAGCTCCTACCAATGGACTGCCATCATCGCCAACAACTTTTCCTTGAAGCAACATTTGTTGCCCTTGATTTATAGAAGAGTTCGCCGTGATCTCCGGTGCTTTTCTTATCAGCACGGTCTTATTTTGAACACTATATACAAGACCACGTGGGCTTAAACAATGGTCCAATACGGCTTGTAGATCAGCATTTTTCATATGCAGATCAATTTTTCCGACATTTTTTAACTCAGAGCTATTAAATAGAAAGTCCAAATCCGTTTGTTTTTGAACAATATTAAGTACATCTGAGAGTTCTGCTTTTGATACCGAAATATTTATTTTTTGCGCAAACACATTAGCTTGAGTTTGTATAAATAATCCGAATACGAAAAATGAAATGAATTTCATCATAAGTACACATTTAAACAATTGTGGGTGGGTCCGCACAATTGAAGTAATATTTTTATACATTTGGTTATATTTGGTTTTATAAGTTACACACAATTTTATTGGCCAAGTATTATATTCTTAAGGGGTAGTATTGCCGTACTGCCCTTTAAAAAATTTTAGGTAATCTATCTCTACTTCATCACCTTCACCCTCCCCTCTTGTAATTCAAAATGCAAATCAGAGACCTCCTGTATTGCTGTTAAAACATCTTTAAGTTGCTTTGTTCTTTTTATGCTTCCTGTGAATTTATCTTTAAGGTTAGTTGCCACTTGGACATCTTCTATATAATACCACTTGGAGAGTTCATTCAAGATGGATTCAATCGACTGATCTTGAAACCTAAATACGCCCTCACGCCATGCTAGTATCTGATTTAGATCAACATTACTATCGACCCGGATTGCAGATTGGGAACCTACTGTTGCCTTTTGACCTGGCTTAATAACGGTTTGATCAATGCTTGTATTTACCGCAATGGATCCACTTATTAATGTTGCCTGAACTTCTTTATCTTGATCATATGCAGATAAATTGAATACTGTTCCTAAGACATTGATTTGTGCATCTTTCACCTGAACAATAAAGGGGGTATTTTTGTTATGCGCTACCTGAAAGAATCCCTCTCCTTTGAGCAATACATTACGATCCTTAATACCATAACTGGAAGAAATATTTATACTAGATCCCGAGTTAAGATGCACGGTGGATTTATCAGGCAGGGTCAACTTTAGTGTAGATCCTTTTTTGGCGGCAAACATATGAAAGCTATTCAAATCGAAGTCTGCCGAGCCTGCTTCATTATGTATAGTCAGCTCGTTTTCTGCAACACGAACAATAGATAAACCTCTATGGGAAATACTATCATCAGGCAATAAATCTAGGTCTAAAGTTCTCCCATCAGCAAATTGAATATTACTACTGTTACTAGCTAGGGCTTTAGTATTATCCTTGGATAAGCTTTCAAGAGCGGACTTATTGGATTCTATACTGGAATTATGAGCTATATGATTCAGAATGAAATAAGAGAAAATAAAGAGCACAGCCACAGCAGCTGCAACTTTATAATACAACACCTTATTGGACTTTTTAATAGAAAATTCTTTCTGCTTTTCTATATCATCTATTTTGCTTGAAATACGATTAAAGACATCTTCTTTAGCAAAAGAGTCAGCTGCATTGTCCTGACCACTATCGGCATAGAGACTAAGAAGGGACTGGGCATCAATATCTTCTAGAGCCTGATGAAATTCCTCAAACTCTTGCGCCGTTAATGTGTTGTTACAATGTTTCTTATATAATATTTTAAGTCTTTGCTCGTCCAATGTACCGTCTTTTTATACAGTACACATAACTAAGGGTGTAGTACTAGTTGAAAAGAAAAAAAATAATTAAAAGGGGGATTTCATATTTAGTGGCCCTGAAGGATTTCCTCAAATAGGCTAATGCTTGCGCTATATGGTTTTTAACAGTATGGGGAGAAACACCCATTTTATCAGCTATTTGCTGGTGTGTAAAACCTTCAAATCTACTTAATTCAAATGCTATCCTTTGCTGCTTTGGCAATAATGCTACTTTTGAAATCATTGATTTTTCAAATTCTGAATATTCAATTTTCTCCTGCACATCATTTATATGTTGAACAGACACCTGTGTTAAATAGGTATTTGCATACTTGAGTTTTCGTAGGTTATTTAAGCAAATTCTTTTAGCGATAACAAAAATAAATGAGGTGATTTCTTTACTCTGGTCAATATACTCTTTGTTTACCCACAAGTTGACAAAGGTTTCCTGCACGACTTCTTCTGCAAGATAAGGATCTCTTAAAATTTTATAGGCCACCTGATAAACAAATGAAGAATAGGTGTTGTAAAAAATCTCAAAAGCTTTTCTATCTCCCTGCTTTACAGCATGAATTATATCCTTTGACAGAGAATGCATAATTAAACTTGATATCCAGTTAGTTCTACTAATTTCAAATCAAAGATATAAAACTTAATATTCTTTGCGTCATTTTTATGATTATCCTTATGTTAACTTTTACCCCGGGAGAATTAAAATTTTGGTAGATTATAAAATGAATCAGTAAATAGAAAAGCTGCTTCCCATGTACATGATAGCTCCAGGGAATGTAGAAAATAGCATACCCTAATTATTAAAAAGTCATAGTTTATATTAGCGAATTAATTTTTTCATCTGGGTAAATTGTAGCGGTTCTGAAGTGTTCGAAATGATGAAAAAAAACCGTAAAGCTTACCACTTGACACACTCCAGCAGCTGGAGATGGGTCATAAGCAACACAACTCAAAACCCAGCTAAAAGGTTTTAAAACTGAATAAATTGTATGGCAAACAGTATTTTAAAAAAAAAAAATATTCCATATAATGAAAAATGTTTGAAATTATTTTTTGTATATTTAGGATAAGGAAATCCCCTCGATTAGAGCGTATGGAATCTAAATTATGAGAGCAAATTAAATCATTAAGTATTAGCCTTTTCCGCTATAGAATTGTATATCATGCGCGTTTAATTCTATTAGAGTTAGAATTTAGTATTTTCCGAGTAACTCACATAAAAAGTGTATTTATCATGAAATCAATTCGAGTAACACTTGTTGAGGATAACATTCTACATCGGTTTTTATATTCAAATTTTATTAAATCATATCCTTCATGTACTATTGAAATCGAAACATTTGAAAATGGGCTTGAGGCGTGGGAACATTTCAATTCTATTAAAGATCGGCCATCATTATTTCCCGATTTGCTACTATTAGATTTAAATATGCCGATAATGAATGGTTGGGAATTGGTTGAAAATTTGGCTGTCAATCAATTTGATTTCATCTACAAATCAACTATATATATTATTAGCTCATCTTCCATATCACTAGATACGAATAAAATATATGATTACGAATTTCTTGATGGCTATATGATTAAGCCAATCAACCGGCAGGATATTCATAAAATTCTAGATCATACCCTTGGAAAAAATAACAACTAAATGGGGTGTAACGCTCCCTATTTTCGGCCTGGCATCCAGGCGAGTTTTCAAATTTAAAAATAGTTGCTATCGATAGGTCAATCTTTTTTAAAGTTGACCTATTAATAATATGACGCCGGCAGGGTATCGTATTCCATTTGTATCTTTCCTCCCAATGACTCATGTGTTCTTTTGTAGTTGTAATCCTTAATCCATTCTTCTGCAAGTATCTGTACTTGCTGTGTAAAGAGGTAGGCATCAAGGATACTTTCCCGAAACGTGCGGTTGATACGTTCAATGTAACCGTTTTGCATCAGCCTCCCTAGTTGAATGTACTGTATCTCTATTTCTTTGCCAGCAGAATAAATTGGACTTGCTGGGTGCCCTAGAGATACCCATGTGGCCCTTGTTACCTGTAGTACTACGCAGACCATTAGAAATATCACGAACGGAATCTGCAGATGAAAGATGTCAGAAAAGCATACTAACAAAGTCTGTCCAACTGTTGACTCCTTTATGATGCTTGTCGAATTGGTATTTCTGAACTAATTTTATTAAAAATGTCACGGTCTACTACGCCTAAAATCTGAGAAAACACGTTTATATTTACTATGGCGTTAGTATTATTTTAGCGAATTAAATATAGCAATCACTGCTATATTAAACCTCCGCCATTTTTTTTCTTATTTACGATGCTTCTGACTTTTTATAAACATTTATTTATGTATATTGATAACTGCAAATTAATAGAATAAATCTGAAAATAATTAACAACCAATTGGTTAAGTGACCAATAAATATAATATCAAAAATATGTATACCTGACATTAAATTTTTTAAGATAAATAAAAAAAGGGGGAACCAAAACATAAATATATATACTACAAAAACAAGTAAATTAAAAGCAAATATGGAATTTGGCATTGAGCACATTAGCGCTGAAAACTTAAAAAAGAACGCTACGTATAATCTTACGCAATCATGTTATAATTTAATCATTACCCAGGAAACTAGGAATAATGTAATAATTAACAATAGAAATGTAGATTTAGAACCTTATTCAGTTCTTTTCTATACATCATTAACAAAAATTAAATTAAAAGAAAATTTTTCATTCCAATATGTTTTCTTCAGTGATCTATTTTATTGCATATCGGAAAAGGACAGTAGTTTAATTAAGCAAGTTCTAACAATGGGGCATCCCTCGGAGGGCTATGTAAAAATTGTTATACCCAAGGATTATATAGACTTTTCTCAATTCATGGTAGGAGAATTAACACAAGCGAAAGATAAAATTCCAAACCCTCTGGTTAAGGATTTGATTCATCTAATGCTTACGCAAACATTTATCTATATATTTTTGGAATTATCAAAAAATCAAATAACTCCTACGGCAATAAATAGCCATGAAAGGAAATTGCTGTGGAAATTTCAAGAGCTTATAAATGAGCGCGTGCAACAACAAAAGAATGTATCGTTTTATGCTGAAACGCTTAGTATATCCCCAAGACGATTAGCTGCAATTACAAAGAAAAGTTTGTCAAAAACCCCAAAAGAGGTTATTACAGATGGGCTTATTAAAAAGGCTAAACAAAAGCTGTTTTACACAGATTCCAGTATAAAGGAAATTGCATGGGAACTAGGCTTTAATGATGAAAATAATTTCAGCTCACTTTTCCACAAAAAAACGGGATTGACCCCTACTGAATTACGGAATTCATTGGTAATATGATTCACCATCAAATTAGCAATGAACTTTAAAGATCTCCATTATTTAACAAAGTAAGCAAAGCACAAGTCCTTCCCCAAGTCTTTATTGCTTACTCTAAGATAGTGTATAACAATTACATAAATTTTGAAATATTAATCGAAATTGCTGCTGGAAAAATAATATACTAGATTAAACTCAGCGGGTTGATTTAAAATCAAATAAAACATTCGTCGATATACTTGTATAGTTAATTTTCAAGTTTGTTAAGTAACTTATAATAACAAATAGCTACTTAATTTTTAGGTCTATGCCCCCCCTCTTTCTGAAGAAAATTATCATATTTAATTTTAGTACATGAGTAAGCATCTGGTTATCCCCCTGTATGTTTGAATAGGTTAACTTTCTAGCTTTGCCTTATTAAATTTATAATTATGGTAATAAGTAATCTTTCGAGCGAAATGCACAATCATTATGTTTGCTGGCAACGCAGTGGTCTTAGTCAGCGTTCGTACTGTTTGGAAAATAATCTACGCGAAGGTCAATTCCATTATTGGATTAAGAAGTTCCGGCAAATGGATTCCCATGCCAATAGCGTGAATTCTGGTTTCGTTCCTCTGGTTGTTACCGCAAGTAACAGTACTAACCCTTATCGTAGAAATTGAGCATAAAGATGGCCATTGTATCCGTTTTTTTCAATCGGTAGATGCTTGGGTCCTAAAATCGTTGTTATAATGTTATCGCTTTCCTCGGTTTTTTCGGTATTTTCTTTATATTGGAGACACGGACTTTCGGTGCGGGATGGATTCCTTAAGCGGTTTAGTGCGCAAGGAACTCTCGCAAGCCCCACTTAACCGAGCGATCTATATATTTTTTAACCGATCACCTAGCAAAGTAAAGCTTCTTCACTTTGACGGTGATGGTTTTTCTCTTTATCACAAACGGCTAGAGCGTGGTACTTTTGAAGTTCCTACCGCTACCGGCCGTGGGGACTTTCGAATCAGTAGCGCATATCTGAAGCTAATCTTTCAGGGCATTCAATTGGAAAGTGTTCGTCGTCGCAAGCGCTTTTCTATCACGAGCCAAGGTTGATTTTGCGCTAACGCTACTAGCGTATACCTGTTGTTAATTAGCAGTTTTTTCGTGTGTTTTCCACACTTTTAAGTGTAAATGGTTTGGACATAAGCAGGCGAAAATATGGTTTATAATAGCGTAAAGTTTATTTTTGTGCTGTGGAAAACATCGACTATAAAGCGCTCTATGAGGCTAGCCTACGTGAAAAGGCTGCATTGGAAAAGCTACATGCTTTGGATAAGTAGATGTTGAGCCAAGAGAATGCCACACTGAGTTAGGAAAACTCACCCCTGAAAAAGGAATATATAACCCTGAACAAGGAATACACAACGCTGAACAAGCAGAAGATTAGCTTGGAGGAGAAGCGCGCATTACTGCTCGCTGATTTAGATAATCTTCGTCGTCAGATCTTTGGTATACGTTCGGATAAACTGGTTAAGTTAGCCATAGCGGGCCAGTTAGATATGTTTAGCCTGAATGCTCCTGCTCCGCTGATAGAACAGGTTGGAGAAGAGCTGCAAGAAGCAATTAAAAAACTACAGGAGAAATCCCAGAATTCACCAAAAAGCCTAAACGGGTGTCCTTCCTGAGCACTTAGAGCGTAATTCTCAATCGTATGCAATTCGGCCAGAAGCATGAGCGCGCTTTGTAGGGGAATGCAACCAGACTATGCTATTATTCCAAGCCTTTCGTGTAGAAGTGGAGCAAAAGCAGCAAATAATGAAGGCTTAAATCGAATATATCCCTAAAAGATCCACTTACAATTGACAAGTGAAATCGTCTGCTCACCTGCGCGTAAAGAAAATTTAGACTTACCCATAAATGATTAAAACGCGTAAATTAAATTAGAAAAAAATAAATATTTTAAAATTTTACACCCTTGAATATCAGGATATTTCCTAACGAAATGACTTTAATCATTTTTTTTAAGCTTTCGCAATATGTTATGTAATACATAAATTTCCTATATTACAATAACATTACATAACTATGATATGCGCGGGCTTATACTTTTATTGGGTATTATTATTCTAGGAATAAACAACCTTCTTGCACAACCTTCAGTTAGAATCAACATCGTGTTGAATCACGTGCAGAATTTAACAATTAACCCTGATCAACAGGTAGTAAATTTAAACTACAATACCTTGGACGATTATCGTACAGGGGTAGAGGTAACAAAAAATGCGCATCTATCTGTATTTAGCACCACACCGTATGAGGTAAAGGTTAAGCTAGCCAACAATCAGTTTGTTAAACTTGGCAGTGAAGATGAAGATAGAGTATCTATGCCTGATATTCAAGTAAGCCCTGTTTCAACAACGCAAAACAGTGAAGTAGAATTTTCTACCAGTGTACTAACGACTGAAGGTAGAAAAATTATATCAAGCAGTGTTCCCACAACTTCTGCGGTATACAACATACAGTATAAAGGCCCAAAAGGCGAAAACATTATTCGTTTTGCAGAAAGAAATAAAACAATCGTATTTTATAATGATGTACTTTATAGTATAGAGACTAAGTAAAAAGCTAAGTAAGAATTCCTGCTTTATAAAGAAATTTCCTTTGTAAAGCAGGATTTTTTGTTTGCATGATTTTTTGGTTCCAAAGACCATGGGTTTAACGAATACTAGCCCCAAACTTTCTCTTCTCTTAAAGAGATCAAACAAAAAAGAATTAAACCCCAAAGTGCAAAATATCCTCGAACACTTGTGAACACTTTGTAGCTCAAACTAATTGTACTGAACACCATTTGAGCAATAAATACTCTTTCATTTAATCCATAACTCAGCTACAAATTAGATCAATTTGAACTACAATATCCACCTTGAGATAGCTGTAAGGGGATATAATTGTAGCCATACAAGGTCTAAAAAAGGGATGACTTTGGGACGTAAAATTTTCATTTAGTATAAATTAAATATACTTGTAGCTTGGTCTCTACAAAATAGTACATTTTCATACTATTTTGAAGTTTTTAATAGGTGGAAAATAAAATCTCGCTGTAAATTTGCACAACAACTAATAGGAAAGCCTTATAGTCGAGGAAAAATTATATAGACTATCCCTATAGAAAAAAAAGAGAATCATATAAATATGATGAAAAATCTAATCTTATCAGCAGCAGTATTACTAGGAGTTACCTTCAGTGCTAATGCGCAAAATTCATCACCAGCTCCAGTAAAAGTGAAAGTGAACGTAAATTTAAATTCTTTTCAAAGTATTGAAATCGGATCGGGAGCAACACCATCTGGGGAGTAGGGCGATATTGTAAATTTAACTTACGCTGATGCGAATAATTACCGTAACGGTATATTTAAAAATGTTCCCAACCAGTTGAAGGTTTCCTCCATTGGTTCGGGCTATAAAGTTAAAGCTAAACTTTCTCAAGCAGTATTAAACCGTACTAGCGCAGAAGGAGCGCAAAACATTCAAGCAAATGAAATTTTAGAAATTCAAGTTGGAAAGAACTTAGCAGGCGCAACATCAGGAAAAATCGTTACTCTATCTGGCGTAGAATTTACAGATTTATCAGCTAGCAACACAGGAAGTGCATCGGTTTTAGATGAGCAGTTAGATGTTAAATATTTTGGTAAGCCTATTCCACAAAATAAACTACAAACATATTTTAATAATGTTGGCAATAAATCATTGTCATATACTGTAGATGTTTTATACGAAATTTTACCATTGTAATCCACTCATCTACAACAAGGAAGGTAAGTAGCTACATTTTGTAGCTGAAACGCTACAAAAGTAAAATATTGCAAAAAATTAAAGGTTTATGGCAGTTTTTAATACCTATTAGCTTTCTCAACCATCTATATTTGCATAGATTTTTAAATAAATAATTAAATTTCAACAACAAACTAAAAAATAACTCAAAAATGAAAAAGTTAATTTTGTCTGCATTCGTTCTTTTAGGAGCTTCAACAGTCTCAAATGCGCAGACCGCAAATCCTGTAAAGGTTAAAGTAAATGTTAATTTAAACAGTTTCCAATCTATTGAAATTGGATCGGGTGCTACCCCAGGAGGTGGCTATGGCGACGAGGTTACCCTTGAATATAAAACCGCTGAAGATTACCGTAATGGTGTATCAAAATTAGTTGCGAAACAGCTAAAGGTTACATCTATTGGAAGTGGATATAAAATTAAAGCATCTTTATCAGATCTAGACGATGCGCCGACAGATTACTTAAAAAGAAACACTGGCTCAGCTGGGGTAGAAACTATCAAGGCAAGTGATATTCTTAAAATAAAAGTAGGAGCTGGAGCTGTTAAAGACGCTTTCCAAAATATTCCAGAGTGGACTTTTAGTGACCAAACTTCAAGTGGCCAGTCTTCAGTTTTAGATCAAGAACTAGATGTTAAATATATTGGTGAACGCATAGATCAAGCAAATTTAAGAGATTACTTTAATAATGTTGGAAAAGAGTCGATTAGATACTCTGTAGTAGTAACTTACTCGATAGAAACAAACTAAAAACATTACTTATACAAGTGGTTTAATGTAAACCACTTGTATAATATCTTTTCTAAAAAGCCAAAAGTTTCTGCTTTTATATATATTTAAAATTCTTTTCGTTCCATTCTAGATCCTTGTAAACTATGAAAAACATTTGGCCTATTATTTTAATTATTCTTTCAGCAAGTAGTTCGCTATTTGCGCAAACAGGTTTAACAGTAGGTCCTCCTCGTGTGTACTTTGTTGGCGGCCCTGGTGCGAGCATGGTACAGTTAGTGGAAGTTACAAATCCGAGTAAAGATTACGGATTAGAGCTAGCTGTTTCCTATGAAGACTGGTCTTATACGCCTATAGGAGACAACGAACTTTTTACTGCAGGAACACTTTCAAACAGCTGCGCGGATTGGTTAACTATCTCTGAGCCATTTTTTGCATTAGGTCCTGGAGAAAGCAAGCAATTGCAACTAAACATGAAAGTCCCTGATAATCTGAGCAAAAACTCACCATCGGTTCATACCACGATGTTATTTGTTACGCAGATGAACCCACGCGCCAGCGCTCAGCAAGAAGGAGCCAATATTCGTCTAGCGGTACGCTCAGGAATTAAAATTTATCATCGTCAGTCTCAAACAGTTAAGCAAGATGTAGAAATTGACAATATTGTATATCATAAAAAAGATAGTACGGCTGCATACCTAGAGCTTGATTATTTGGTTAATAGTAACACCTGGACAGAAGGAAACATCAGAATTGAATACTTGAATCAAGAAACAGGAAAACAGACTAAGACTTCCGATGTTAGCTTTTATGCGCTTCCTGGAGATAAACGCAAACACTACACTCTTATTCCCAAAGAGTTAAATTCCGGTCACTACATAGCAACAGTAATGCTTATGTATGGTGAGCAGCCCGATATTAAGATTGGAGAAATAGCATTCAATCATGAATAATTTTGCACTAAAATATTTAATTTTCTTATATGTTTTTTTTGCGCATTTGCCCGTTTCAAACGCGCAGATGCAATATTCTGTTTGGTCAAATAACTACATTTTTTTAAGTTCTTATTTGGGATATCAATCTCCTGAAAGATTCACTACTGTGCAGTTCAGCTTTGATTCAACGCCATATTCACAAAGTGAATGGTCGCTATCGGTACGCTTATTAAATTCTATTAAACTGGAAAGCGGAACGAACCGAAGTGGTAAAGACTTTCCCGCAGAAAAAATTAATTTAAGATGGACTGGTGATAATAACGACCGCTATATGCGCTTACCAAGCATTGGAGCTACCTTAGAGCCTTTAGTTTTGCCAGCCTCGGGCGAGATATTTCTCATAAATAGATCCAGAACACCTTTAAATACAGATGGCAGAACATCAGCGCTTTATCAACTCTATAGCCAGATGACCATCGCTCAAGGACGTTATCTGGAAGATTACTTAAGCCCAGACCCTTACACGCATGTCACCTACAGGTTTCAGCTGCTATATACTTTATACGATAATCAAAATAGAATTATAGGTACACAAATCGTAAACCATTCGCTACAGATGCCACCTAACCTTACCGATGGTCATTTGATAGATGTAGAGCCAGATTTTAGTATAGCAGTAAATCCTAGAATGGATGAGGTAAACCTCTCCTTCAAAAATTTGACCGACTATAAACAAGGTGTGTCTGTACAGATTCCTTCGGCAATTACTGTGCACGCTAATACAGATTTTGAAATCCGTGTTAAAGCAGTGGAAAGCGATATGATAAGTCAGGGCGGTCACGTACTACCGCTTAGTATAATCAAAGTTTCTTTACAAAATGAAACCAACAGTACAGGAACTACAACTCCTGTGACTTTATCTAATAGCGAGAAGGTCGTTTTAAGAGGAAATTCAAAAGATAAAAACATAAAGCGTTATACTGGAGTAAAGTATGAAGTAAATATTCCAAATAACATTTTAAAGAATCTGACATTAGGTACATATTCCGTTTCTATACTCTATCAATTGATGCCACTTTAGTAAAATGCCTACCCTTCCAAGTCATATTCTTAGAATTATATTTCTCATTACGCTCCAAATTACAGCTACTTGCTTTACAGTGATGGCGCAGAAATTAAAATGGAATATAGAAAGTCCACTTAAAGTAGAAAGAGGGCTAAATACTATTTCATTCAGCGTAGAGAATTTGGATCAGACCGATTTAAGTGGTCACTTTGAAATTGATCTTCCTAAAGGTTTTACAATGCTTGGGGCAGCAACTATTCAGGCCTCTATCCCTGGAAAAGCTACACGTTATTTTACTTTCCGCGCACAGGCAAACAACTTAAGTCTTGTCTCCGGCACTAAAATTAATATTCTTTTCAAGGATAGTGATGGAAAACAAATAAGCCAAAGGGCGCTAGATATTAAAATTCCTCTTTTTAGAAAAATTTCTATTAACGATCAAACACCTCTGCAAACTTTTAGACTTCAAGGGGATAGTATACATATTAAGCTGAATATCCAAAATGAAGGTACAGTCGAGGAAAACTTCAAAATTGTACTTTCTAGTCCAAATAGGTATGGAAAAACGGTATTCAAAGAATTTCCTATGTTCCTAAAACCAGGAAAAGACTCTTTACTAGTTTATAGTTTCATGGTAGAGCGTTATATGACAAGCCTGAGTCAATATTTGGTTCGCATAACAGGAATTAACGACAAAGACGATCCTTTTGGCAACGTACAGCTCGCTTTTTACAACCGTAGTTCCAGCAGAGATTTTAATGCTAACGACATGATTCGCAATAACCTGTGGCAAACAACAGGCAATAATGTAGAATTACGCATATCCAACATTTTCAATCAACACAAAAACTATAGTATGTATAGCACCGGGGAATACGAAACAAAGACAGGGGCTATTCGCTACGGTGTTAATATGGCAAACTGGCAAGGTTTAGATCGCATATTTGTCACCAATACTTACTTAGAGCTTGAACATAACAGGCACCAAATAACTGCAGGTAATCTGCAAGAATCCTTAGAGTCTACCTTCTACGGACGCGGTATGAAATATGCTTTTTTAGATACTGCGAAGGGCACTGCCGTAGACTTCGGGGTAAGTGACAATAGCAACGAACTATTAAGTTCTTACCAACCAGGATCAGGTATACCCCTTACAGCTTTTGCTAGGTTACGCTTAGGAGAATTAAAAAAGGACAGAAAATTCTATGATGGTCAAGTAATTTTTAATAGAAATACCATAGATACTACAGGATTTTTATTGTGGACTAATTCCTTTGACATAAGTCCAAAGAAAGAAAAATCTTCAATAGTAGGTTTTGTAGGAGCGGGAACAGCTTTTCATTTAGTACGAAATGATGAGAAGTATCAACAAAATGCTATCGCCCTAGGATGGAAAACCACACAAGAGTGGAATAAAATGAGGTTTTTGATGGACTACTTCTACTCTACACCTTACTATCCAGGAAATAGAAGAGGCGTAACACAACTTCAACACCGACTTAGCTACCCATTGGGCAGATGGCAAGGTGCTGTAGGCTATAACTTTCATGCCTTTACTCCAAAAAGTCTAACATACTATTCTTCAAACTTCAAAAATAGACAGCAGCGTCTTGAGGCACAGTTCACTGGCTCTACGCGAAAAGGAAATGCCTTTATTACCTTATCACCGAGCTATAATACAGAAAATGCATCTTATAGTTTCTCTGATATACCTTTTGAGCTTAGTAGTAAAAGTTATTTATTACAAACAAATGGGCAATACTTCAGCGCTAATAGAAAACATAATATAAATATTCTTGCTGAAGGGGGATATATAAATATTAACAACCCTAATCAAACCGACAACAATAGCTCCGGCGAGACAGCCCTAAGAATGGATGCAACCTATGGTTACGGTCAAATACGTTTTATGGGCGGATTTCAAAAAGGTACGTTCCAATTATATGAATTATTTAATAGTCTATTTTATAATACTAGTGTGAGCACGCAGTATTCATTTGGCGTGCAGGCTAGCGGAGCATTTTTAGGTGATAAGGTAAAATGGAATTTAAATAATACAGGAAGATACAGCAAACTTTGGGGCTTTAATGTACTAAATGTTGGTAGCATCGACTACCAATTGAAGAAAACTACACGCATCTCCATGCAGGGGCAGTTAACTTACACTAAGGGCTTAAGTAATAATCCCTATACATACAATAACGTACAAATGGTTGTAAAACAGCAATTACCTTCTGGAAAAATCATAAATAAAAAGCCTCAGGGAAATGTTAAAATGTTTATTTTCTATGATAACAATTATAACGGGGTATATGACCAGGGTGATGCTGTAGCATCAAACTACAACTTAATGTTTGGATCTGTTTCCTTCTCTACCAATAATAAAGGTCAGGCTGTTTATAAAAATATTCCTTTTGGCGATTACGTGATTTTTACTCCACCCATCAACAATTATAGCGCTAAATCAAAAGTTGTAAATGTTGATTCAAAATCAGTTAACGTGCAAGTAGCATTACAACAAGTTTCTACTCTTAACGGAGAAATTATTTTAGAATATAATCCTGTCTTTGATTTAACAGTTAATACTAATCTTCGCGGATATAGAGTTCTAGCCGAAGCGAGCGATGGAGTTATTTATACAGCCGAAACTGATGAAAGTGGAAAATTCATACTCCAAGTTCCACGTGGCAAATATATAATTTCACTCGATAAAAATAGCTTTGCTGAAAATGTGCTTAGCGAGGAAAAACCTATAGAAATTAATTTACAAATTGGAGATAAACTAAAAACAAGACCATTTATTTTAAAAGCTAAGAAAAAGAATATCGAAATAAAAAGGTTTGGATCTTAAATGTCTATAAGTAAAATCCAATACTCACTAAGCAAATATCTTTTTACGTGTAGTCTTCGACAAATGGACGGAAAAAACTATACATCAACATGCTTTTTGAACGTATCCGCCCGACGAACTACATGTTTGATTCCTGAAGATTATTCTTAAAGTTCTGCGGGTAGAGATCTTTTAAGTTTTTGTGGTTGATTGACATGATATTCTCCAAGGTGTATTTCAGCCATTGGTACGGGTTCACCTCATGCTTTTTGCAAATGGCAAATAACGAATAGATCATGGCCGATCTTTGTGCTGCCTCATGACTTCCCGCGAAGAGATAGTTTTTTCGTCCCAGCGCAATTGGACGGATGGCATTCTCGACAAGGTTATTATCGATCTTCAGGTTTCCATCGTATAGATAAGCTGATAGCGCATCCCAACGTGCGTAGGCATAGGCCATGGCCTTTCCGATCTGGCTTTTGGGTAAGGTGTTTTTGATCTCTTCAAAGATCCATTTGCCCATTTCGTTGATGACCGGCAGCGATTCCTCCAATCGCAGTTCCTTTATCCGATCAGCGGACAGTTGTTCTTCTTTTACCCTGCGCTCTACTTTATAGAGTTCCTGTATCATCAGAAGTGCCCTTTCAGCTCTCGGGCGATCATTGTCCAATGCCTTTTCAAACTCACGGCGTGCGTGTGCCCAACAGGCTAGGTG